>JALHUF010000482.1 GCA_022866195.1 Terriglobia bacterium | reverse complement strand
TTATAGCCACGGTGATTGAGCCTCTGCCGAACGCGATGTTCCGGGTCGAGTTGGATAACAAGCACCGGGTCTTGGCGCATATTTCGGGAAAGATGCGGAAGAACTTCATCCGCATTCTTCCCGGCGACAAGGTGGCGGTGGAGCTTTCCCCTTATGACCTGACGCGCGGGCGGATTGTGTACCGGTACAAGTAGTACGGGAGGGGCAGTCAGCGGAGGAACGGATCGGCTCTCGGGTGGCACGCGAAACCCCGGTGGAGGCGCAGAGGAAAACTGCGCGTGGAGAAATCAGGCGATGAAAGTGCGTTCTTCAGTGCGCAAGATATGCGCCAAATGCAAGATTGTGAAGCGCCGGGGCGTCGTGCGTGTGATCTGTGAAAACCCCAAGCACAAGCAGCGACAGGGATGAGGTTTCGAACATCGAAACTGGAAAATCGAAACCCGGGTGCGCGATGCGAGACGCGCCGCAAGACGTGGTTACGATTCTCGGGTTTCGGCGGTAAGGGAGGCGGAAAATGGCAAGAATCGCGGGCATTGATTTGCCGCGCACGAAGCGAGCGGAAATCGGCTTGACCTACATCTACGGGATTGGCAGGGCCCGGTCGCTCTCGATCTTGATGCGCGTCGGCGTGAACCCCGATAAGAAGGTCAAAGATCTGACGGACGACGAGGTCAATAGAATTCGCCAGATCATTGAGGAAGAGGGCGGGGTGGAGGGTGATCTCCGCAAGGAGACCGCCATGAATGTCAAGCGGCTGATCGAGATCGGCTCCTATCGCGGCTTCCGCCACCGCCGCAATCTTCCTGTCCGCGGCCAGCGCACCCACACCAATGCGCGCACCCGCAAAGGACCGCGGCGGGGTACGATTGCGAATAAGAAACGGTCGGCCGCCAAGACGTAGGCGGGGCCGATCGGAAATTGTTACTGAGGTGACATGGCAAAAGCGACGGCGAAACCAAGCAGAAAGAAAGTCTTTAAGAAGAAGGAAAAACGCATCGTCCCCAGTGGGATCGTGCACGTTCGGGCGACGTTTAACAACACCCATGTGTCGGTGACCGATCCGGACGGGAAAGTTGTGTGCTGGGCCAGCGCCGGGTCATTGGGCTTCAAGGGATCGAGGAAGGGAACACCCTTTGCCGCCCAGCAAGCCGCCCTGCGCGCGGGCAATGCCGCCCGCGACCACGGCATGCGGACTGTGGAAGTCCGCGTGAAAGGGCCAGGGTCGGGCCGGGAGTCGGCCATCCGCGCCTTGGCCACGGCGGGCCTGGAAGTACGTAATATCAAGGATGCGACACCGATCCCGCACAACGGGTGTCGGCCGCCCAAGCGGCGGAGGGTCTGAGGTCGAAAATCGAAATCCGAAAATCGCCCTTCCAGGTGAGGGCTGATCAGTAGTCATCGAGTTTCGATAGGGAGGATGGTTTGGCAAGATATCGCGATGCAGTTTGCAGGCTTTGCCGCCGGGAGGGCGTCAAGCTGTTCCTGAAAGGGCGGCGCTGCCTGACGGACAAGTGCGCGCTGGAGAAGCGCAACTTTGCCCCGGGCGAACAAGGCAAGGCCCGCCGACCCAAGCTGGTGGGTTATGGCTTGCAGCTTCGGGAAAAGCAGAAGGTGCGGCGCCTTTACGGCATTCTGGAGGATCAGTTCCGCTCCTATTTTGAGAAGGCGGCGGCGATGAAAGGCATCACGGGCGAGAATCTGCTGCGCTTGCTTGAGCTCCGGCTGGATAACGCGGTCTATCGCCTGGGGCTGGCCACCTCGCGCGCGGAAGCCCGCCAACTGGTTCGCCACGGCCACATCCGGGTCGCCGGACGCAAGGTGAATATTCCTTCCTACCAGGTTGCGCCGGGTCAGGAGGTGGCCGTGCGCGAAGCCAGCCGGAATTCGCCCACCATCCAGCGCGCCCTGGATCTGACGGGTGGCCGGGGTATTCCTCCTTGGCTGGAGCTCGACCAGACGAACAAGAAAGGACGCGTGATTTCTCTGCCCAAGCGAGAAGATGTAAATTTCCCGATTCAAGAGCAGATGATTGTCGAGCTGTATTCGAAGTAGCTGGTTCCTATCGGAGGGCTGAGGAAGTCCGCCGCAGGTGGACTTCCGGGAGGTAAGAAGGAAATGCTCTGGAAAGGATTTCAGAAACCCAAGCGCCTGGCGTGCAATCTGGATACGCTGACCGATAAGTACGGTCAGTTCACGGCTCAGCCGTTCGAGCGGGGCTTCGGCACCACGATCGGCAACGCCTTAAGGCGGGTGTTGCTTTCCTCGATCGAAGGTGCGGCGATCACGGCCGTGAAGATTGAGGGCGTGTTGCACGAGTTCTCCTCCATTCCCGGCGTGGTGGAAGATGCCACGGATATTATTCT
>JALHUF010000481.1 GCA_022866195.1 Terriglobia bacterium | reverse complement strand
GTTTCCGCCGGGAGATACGGCCGGAGCGCCTGCTTGAGCAGAACCTTGGTGCGGAAGCCGTGGGCGAGCATCCGGCTGGGGAGGCGCGCCGCCAGCTCGACGAGTTTGTGATCGAGGAAAGGAAGCCGCTCCTCGATGCTGGCCGCCATCGTCATCTGGTCGCCACGCAGGAGGAGATTGTCGGGCAGCCAGATCTTCAGATCCGCATAGAGCATCCGTTTCAGCGGCGAGCGGTCACGGACTTTCTCCAGGTACTGCTCGAAGATGCGCGCGGGGTGTGCAACATCCACCTGCGCGAGGAATTCGGGGGCAAAGAGGGCTTCGCGTTCCTCGCGCGAAAAGGAAGCAAACCACGTTGCCGAGCGCTCGGCCTCGTTGCGGATGGACAGCGCCTCGAGGGCCAGTTGCGCACGTCTTTGGCGATAGGGGAGCCACCGCGCAATGGCGCGAGTGACCTCCTGGGGCAACGCCGAAACCAGCCCGGCCAGACGGTCGGCGGCATATTTGGGATAGCCCGCGAAGAGTTCGTCGCCGCCTTCCCCGGCTAGGACCACCTTCACCTGCTCGGAGGCCAGGCGCGCCATGCGATAAAGAGCCACGTCGGTGGGCTCGGCCACGGGTTCATCGCGGAAAGCCACCAGCCGCCCCAACTCCTCAGAGAGGTCTTGGGGGCGCACCACAAGCTCGTGGTGCTGGGTGTGATAACGTTGCGCCACACGCCGGGCGAAGGGCAGCTCACTGTATCCCGGCTCTTCGAAACCCACCGAAAAGGTGCGCAGCGGGTGCGCTCCCAGAGCGGCCATGAAGGCCACGACGGCGCTCGAGTCCGTCCCGCCGCTCAAAAACACACCCAGGGGCACGTCGGCAATCAGCCGCAAGCGAATAGATTCGCGCAGCTGCTCGATCACCTCGTCGGCGAAGTCCGCTACCGTGCGTGAGGTTTCTTCTTCCGGAGGAACGTCCCAGTAGGGTTCGATGCGTGCGCCGCGGGCGTCCGCCAGCAGGTAGTGGCCGGGGAGAAGCTTCTTGACGCCACGATAGAAAGTGTGCGGCGCGGGGATATAACGGAAGCCAAAGAAGTCGTAGACCGCCTGGGGCTCGATTTCGAGCGGACGCCCGACCAGTTCGCGCAGGGCCCGCAGCTCCGAGGCGAAGAGTAGCCGCCCCGGTTCTGCGCAGTAGAAAAGCGGCTTGATGCCCAGGCGGTCGCGGGCCACGAACAGGCGCCGCTGGCGGGCATCCCACAGCGCAAAGGCAAACATGCCCCGCAAGGGCTCCAGGCAGCCGAGGCCGTAGTCTTCGTAGAGGTGGACGATAGTTTCCGTGTCGCTGGCGGTGCGAAACCGGTGGCCGCGGCTCTCGAGTTCGGGCCGGAGTTCCTGGTAGTTGTAGATCTCGCCATTGAAGGTGATCCAGACGGTCTCATCCTCGTTCGCGAGCGGCTGGTGACCGCCCGGCAGGTCGATGATGCTCAGCCGGCGATTGCCCAGCCCCAGCTCGGCGTTGAGGTAGAAGCCCTCGTCGTCCGGGCCGCGATGCACCATGGCGTCCGCGGAACGCTTCAGTGCCGCCCGGTCAGCCGGCGCATACGTTCCGAAATTGTAGATGCCGCAGATGCCGCACATGGGAGGAAAGTCAAAAGTCGAAAGTCAAAAGTTGAAAGTAAGGCCCCACTCTTAACTTTGGACTTTCAACTTTTGACTCGACCCGGGAAACCTTCTCCCAGCCCGCACCCGCACAGCAAATGGAACAACGTCATTGCTTGGGCGCGGGGATAAGAGCGGGTGTCCCGCAAGAATCCGTGGTCACCGGTTGAGTAGATGAAAGTGCCGTCAGGCCTTTGGCGCTCCAGGGCGCGCGCGTAGCAGCGCGCGCTCAAGTCGTGCGTGGGCACCAGACCCAGTTCGGCAGTCTCGCGTAAGGCGGCCGCCAATACCGCCGTGTAGTAATCCACTTCAGGTTCGCCGTGCGAACAATCCGCCGCACTCGCCCCGCTGGCGGTGACTCCTTGGGCCAGAAACCGGGGGAGCCGGGCCAGAATGGCATCGGCCTGCGTGGCGGGTTTGAGACGGGCGGACCAGGCCAGTTTCAAGAACTGGAACGCGTTGTATTGAAAGCAGAGGTAATGTTCCCGGCCTTGCTCGTGCCGGCTCGCGACCACGTAGGGGAGTTCGCCCGAGGGGAGTTGGACGGTGGCGACAAACTCCAGCAGGCCCTCTACATGCTCGAGAAAACGTTCCTCGCCCGTGGCTTTCCAGAGTCGCAGAAAGAGCCACGCCGCCTCGACGGAATTGTTCGGTACCTTACCCCGCGGCCGGTCAAAGTAGTTAATGGCCTTGCCGCGCCGGTGTTCGAGAAAGCCGATGCGGTTCACCAGGAAGTCATACCAGCGGATGGCCCCTGCCAGGAATTCCGCGCGCGGCGCGCGGGCATGACTGGCCAACAGCCCGACTGCTCCCCAGTCACCCTCCACAGTGGCAATCAAATGCCGGCGTTCGGGGAGGGGATAGAGCCAGAAACCATCCGGCTGCTGGAGTCGCAGAGTCGCCTCGGTGCTTTCCAGCGCCAGGTCCCGATAGCGCGGCTCGCCCGTCGCGTCGTGGAGCATCCAGTTGGCGAGAATCCAATAGCCCTGTGTCTGCATGAAAACGTAGTCGTCGCGCCAGGGGAGAAAGGCCAGCGTGCTTTTCAGGAAGCGCCAGGCCCGCAGGTTGAGGCGGACGCCCGCGTCGGGCCCGCGTACCAGACCGCGGTCGCAATGACGACGCAGGAGATGCGCATGCAACCGTTCGGCAGCGCTGAAGAGGTCCTCGCGTGTGGGCATCGGGCTTGGTGAGTCTACTCGCAAGCCGCCGTGTCTGGGGCGGGAGTTGAGGTGCAGGGGCGGCTCACGTGGCCACCCCCACCATCTACCGGCCACCGGAAGATTTCGTCCGCGCGGCACGGAGCTCGCTGGCCGCCTGGCGAATTTCGTAAAGGTCGCGCTTCATCTCCGCCCAGCCGTACCAGTGCTGGTAGTCAGGGTTCATGTGAAACGCGCCCTGGAAGCTGCGCATGCGGTGTTCAAGAAACATCGTGTAAAGCGTCTGCTCGATGGGGTACTTCACCTCATAGAAGCGCAGCAGGTCCGGATGCGGCGGGCGGTCCTGGGGCCTCTCCAGGATGCCATCGCGGTAAAGTCCTTCCACGATGTCGAGGGCCTCCGCCATCAGCTTGTCGGATTCCTTGATGATGGAATCCGCCGCTTCCAGGTTCTGTTGCGCGAAAGCGCGTGCGTGGCAGTTGGCGCAGACGGCCACCATGCGGTCGCGCTCCGTCTGCCATTCTTCCGCCGTGAGGCGTGCGACTTTGCCCACTTTAACCACGTCCAGGCGGGCCGTCGGTTGTCCCTCCGGCGTGAGCACGCCCAGGCCGATGAGGATTTTCTGCCGGTACTGCATCCACTCCGCGTCTTTTTCCGGCAGGCGCAACGCCAGGAAGCCCCAGGCCGTCCGCACGGTGTGGTCTCCCTTGGGCATATGGCAGGTCGCGCACACGGGTGCCCGGGGACGCTGGAGGGAAGCTTTATCGGGCTGGTTGAACCAGTCGGCCAGCTTGATGTTCCAATCCCAGCGTGCGCCCTGCGTGGCGTAAATCGAACCGTGCTTGGAGGTGGAATACATTTCCCACTGCGGGTGGTCGAAACCCATATGGCAGGTCATGCAGGCTTCCGGCCGCCGCGCTTCGGCGGTGGCGAAGAGGTGCCGGGTGTGGCAGGAATCGCACTTGCCCTCGTCCCGCCCGATACGATGGCACCCGCCGCAACCCTTTTCGCCCTCGATGAGGGCGCGCGGCTGCTCGGCGGTGGTGGGCATGGCGGTCATCGCTACCCAGGCCGCAGCGTGCTTTCCGCCGGAGAACTGCTGGAACTGCTCGGCATGGCAAGGCACGCAATTTTTCGGCGAGACCCCGCGCCGCACCCGCTTGTCTTCGCACGCCGAGGAGGCGCCGGTAATGGCGGCAGCAGCGTCCGGCGCGGGCAGGTGACAATCGGCACAGCCGGCACCGTTGGTGTAGTGCTTGCTGAGTTGCCAGTCGCGAAGGGCGCTGCCCGTGATGGCCTTGGCGACGTGGCACTTCAGGCAGGCTTGGCTGGCTTCCGGAACCTTGTTCCAGGCGATCTGATTTGGGGCGACAGGGCTCCGGCCCACCCGCGGAGGCATCGACCCACCTGCGGCTCGGGGGGCTCCGACGCAAAGAAGAGTGAGCGCAAAGAACAGAAGGGATGAGAACTTGAACATCCCTGCGGCTCGCATAGTTGTCCCTCCAGGAGCTGAGTTTCCAGGCTAGCGTAACTACTTCAAGGCTTACAGAACGCGCTGATTCTAGCCTCTTTGAGGAGGTTTGACTAGGCCACGAGGAAGGAATTCTGTGGGGCTTATTTCCTGCCGGATGGGTGCCGCGGCGCTGCGCCCCTAGGGTCGCGTCACGGCCGCGTAAACCTCCACCACCTGCTTGGCGACGTTTTCCGTTGCCAGCCGGGAAATCCACTCGCGCCCGCGGGTGCGCGTGCTGCGGCGACAGACCTCAACAATCTTGGCAGCGATGGCCTCCGCCTCTCGCGGGACCAAATAGCATCCTTCGGTGGGCCCGATTAAGTCAGCCGCGTCGCCGACATCGACACTGATCACCGGCAGGTTGGTGGCCATGGCTTCCTTCACGGCGTTGGGCGAGCCTTCAGCCAGCGATGCCAGCACCAGCACGTCAGCGGCGTTCATGTAGAGCGGCATGCGCGCGCCGGGAACGCCACGGGCGTGAAGAATTTCAAGCTCGGGAACGGCTTGGCGCGCTCGGGCTACCGCGGCCTCGATCAAGTCGTAGCGCTTCCGTTCTTCGGCCGGGTTGGAGGGGAACAGGACGAATTTTTTCTTCGCGTCCAGTCCCAACGTGCGTCGTGCCTCGGCGGGGTCGCCGGGGCGAAAGAGATTAAGATCGACTCCGTTGGGAATGACGTGGGCTGAATCGAATCTTAGCTTGGACTTCATCTCGCGGCTCTTGACGATGACGGCCGCAACCAGGCGCGCCAAAACATAACTCGATGCCTGGAGGAGCCGGCCGTAAAGTGTGATGCGGCCGCTCCGCTTGAAGCGGCCCAGAACGTCGTCGCCCATGAACGAGACGACGACCGGCACCTTCCCCTGGCAACGCGCCACCCAGCCCGACAATCCGAAGTGTGCGTGGATGAGGTCGTAAGGTTTGACTTTCAGGATCCGGCGCAACTCGCGCACGGCACGCACGTAATTCCAGCGGGATGTGCGCCCATTGATGAATAAGACGTCGAATGCGACGCCCAATGGCCGGAGCGATTCCATCTGGGCCTCGACAAAGCTGCCGTAGCCAGGGTCGGCTTCGGTGGGCCAAAGATTGGTGACCACGAGGAGCTGACATCGTGCCATAGGAGATCACACGCCGGGCTTCGTCCCCACAGCATAGAAAGCCGGGGATAGCGACCGCGAGTGCGGCCGTAACGGTGAAAGTCGAAATAGAAACGAGATGACACCATTGATCAAGCGGACCGACCCGTGAACCAGAAGTTGAAGCCATGCAGGCCACCGCCGGACCTCTGTCCACTGTGTATCGCGCCCGATGTGG
>JALHUF010000480.1 GCA_022866195.1 Terriglobia bacterium | reverse complement strand
CATTCCAGGATATTGCCGAAGAACTCGACGCGAACGGATTTGAGGTCGAGCCGTTTGGCCAGAGGACGGTGGCCGTCAAGACCTCACCGGCGGAGATACGCGCCGACGAGGTCGAGCGGCTCCTACTGGAGATCTTGGAGAGCGTGGGCCGGGAAGCGCACGGGCTCTCACTCGATGATCTGCGCTTGAAAATTGCCACCTCGGTCGCGTGCCACGCGGCGATCAAAGTGAACATGCCTCTGGAGCGCAAGAAGATGGAGTGGCTTCTGCGCGAACTGGGCAGGACCGAGTGCCCCATGAGCTGCCCGCACGGCCGGCCTATCGTGCTCCGTTACGGGCTCAAGGAGATTCAAAAGGCGTTCAAACGAACGTAGTTCTCCGCGGTCAGTTCTCAGTTGTCAGCAAGAACACACTGCCGCGTAGGTACTCAGGCTGCCTCCTCCTGCGGCGGTTAGACTTGGTCCGTGAGCCTGAACTGATAACTGACAGCTTCAGAGTCGGGTGATGATCGAGCCTCTCGTGATTGCCATTGACGGTCCGGCTGGGGCAGGGAAAAGCACGGTGGCGCAAAAACTGGCAGCCCGCCTGGGGCTGAACTACGTAGATAGCGGCGCCACCTACCGCGCCGCGGCGCTCAAGGTGCTGGAAGCCGGCGTTTCTCCCGAGGACGAGAGCGCGGTGGTCGAGGTGATTGCCGGCGCCGAAATCCGCTTCACCACGGATGGCGACCGCTGCGCTGTGTGGCTGGACGGGCGGGACGTCACCCAGGATATTCGCACCCCGGAAGTGACCCTGGCTGCGGCACAAGTCTCGCGCCTGCCCGCAGTTCGCAAGAAGTTGATCGCGTTACAGCGAAGCCTGGTCCAGGGGCGCGGGGTGGTAATGGAAGGGCGCGATATCGGCAGTGTGGTCTTTCCGGAAGCCCCGCTCAAGATCTTCCTCAAGGCCGAAGTGCAGGAACGGGCGCATCGCCGCCGGAAGCAGGACCAGGAAGAAGGCCGGGCGAGCACGCTCGAACAGACAGCCTATGACATCGGGCGCCGCGATCAGCTCGACGCCGAGCGAAAGATTTCACCGCTCATCCCGGCGCCGGACGCCGTTGAGATCGACTCGACACGCCTCACCGCCGACCAAGTAGTCGAACAAATCCTCAAATTGGCTCAAGAGAGAAGGCTGGTTTAAGGGTAAAGTGTAAAGGATAAAGTGTGAAGTCACGGATGTCGGGTTTCATCCTTTATCATTCACACTTTATACTTCGTGGTCTACGGATCCCCAGTCCCGAATCTTGAGGGCCGAAATCACCTTCCACCGTTGCTCATGGACATCAAGAACTGCGAGTTGCTGGCGGTTTTCGAGAGCTTGTCGATAATCAGTTCCATGCTCTCCACGGGGGACAGCGGGTTCAGCACCTTACGCAGGACCCAGATGCGGTTCAGCTCATCCTTGGGAACCAGCAGTTCTTCCTTGCGGGTGCCGGACTTATTGAGGTCAATGGCCGGGAAGACGCGCCGGTCCACCAGCTTGCGGTCGAGGTTGATTTCCATGTTGCCGGTGCCCTTGAACTCCTCGAAGATCACGTCATCCATACGGCTGCCGGTGTCGATCAGCGCCGTAGCGATGATCGTCAGGCTGCCGCCTTCCTCGATGTTGCGCGCGGCGCCGAAGAAGCGCTTGGGGCGCTGCAGGGCGTTGGAGTCCACACCACCCGAGAGCACTTTCCCCGAGGGCGGAACGACGGTGTTGTAAGCCCGTGCCAGACGCGTGATCGAATCGAGCAGGATCACCACATCCCGCTTGTGCTCTACCAGGCGCTTGGCCTTCTCGATGACCATCTCCGCCACTTGGACGTGGCGGGCGGCGGGCTCGTCGAAAGTCGAGCTGATGACCTCCCCCTTCACGGTGCGCTGCATGTCCGTCACTTCCTCCGGGCGCTCATCGATGAGCAGGACGATGAGGGTGATCTCCGGGTGGTTGCTGGTGATGGAGTTGGCGATGCACTGGAGCAGCATGGTCTTGCCGGTGCGGGGAGGCGAAACAATCAACCCGCGCTGGCCCTTGCCGATGGGCGTGAGCAAGTCGAGGACGCGCGCGGAGATATTGTCCTTGACGGTCTCCAGCTGAATGCGTTCCTGGGGATAGAGCGGGGTGAGGTTGTCAAAGAAGATCTTGTTGCGCGCCTCGTCGGGCGGCTCGAAGTTGATGGCCTCGACTTTGATCAGCGCGAAGTAGCGCTCGCCGTCCTTAGGGGGACGAATCTGCCCGGAGATGGTGTCGCCGGTCCGCAGGTCAAACTTGCGGATCTGCGAAGGCGAGACGTAGATATCGTCGGGGCCTGGCAGGTAGTTGTAGTCGGGCGCGCGCAGGAATCCGAAGCCATCCGGCAGGCACTCCAGCACGCCTTCGGAAAAGATGAGGCCGTTCTTCTCGGTCTGCGCCTGCAGGATCTTGAAGATCAACTCCTGCTTGCGCATCCCTGTGGCCCCCACCACGGTGAGGTCCTTGGCCACCTGGGTCAGCGTGGCGATATTCATCTCCTTCAGCCTGGCGATGTCGAGAACTTCGCCTTCCTTCAGCTCAAGGGCCTTTTCGTCTGGCACTTCTTCTTGTTCTTGTTTTCTAGCTGGCATAATCTCTCTCTTCATTCTTATTTAGAGTTGGGACCCATCTGTGGGTCCGTGCAATTGAATCCAGGTCTGGCGGAAGCCGCGTTTCGTCGCTGCCTGGCGCGGAACGAGTCGGCGGGCAGGGGAAACACTTCGAAACGGACAGCCCGCGGCGAAATGCGTGGTCAAATCCTTGTGCGCAATCCTTGAGTTTCTCAATCCTGAATTGTCAGGCTTAATGAGCTGTATCGCTTCTGCAGCCGAGAGTCTATCCGCCCCTTCCTTTCGATGCGCGTTCCCGGGGATAGGTTTCCGGCTCCTTCCAGACTCTGCGCCGGCTGCTAATTAGTCAAGGGCTCCCGGTCCACGTCGTGCGTTGGGGCCTGCCGAACCGGCGGCGGCACCGGCTCAGCCTCGATAGTCTCCTGCACTTCAATTCTCCGCTCCAACGCCAGATCCAGCACCTCGTCCATAGTCTCGACAAAACGGATCGTGAGCTCTTGTTGAATATTCGCCGGGATCTCCGCCATGTCCTTCTCATTGTCCCGGGGCAGGATTACCGTCTGGCTGCCCATGCGGTGCGCCGCCAGCAGCTTTTCTTTGACGCCGCCGATAGGCAGCACCTTGCCGCGCAAGGTGATCTCCCCGGTCATGGCGACGTCCCGCCTCACAGCAATCTTGGTCAGGGTGCTGACCACCGCGGTAGCCAGCGTGATTCCGGCTGAAGGGCCGTCCTTGGGGATCGAGCCCTCCGGAATGTGAATGTGGATATCGACCCGGCGGTAGAAATCCGCGCTCAATCCCAAGTGCGCCGCGCGCGAGCGCACGTAGCTTAAGGCCGCCTGTCCGGACTCCTGCATGACGTCGCCGAGTTGGCCGGTAAGCAAGAGCTTGCCCTTGCCGGGCATCAGGGTGGCTTCGATGCTGAGGATCTGGCCGCCCACCTCAGTCCAGGCCAACCCCGTGGCCAGGCCCACCTCGTTCTTCTCCTCGGACTTGGTATCCCGGAACTTGATCACGCCGAGGTACTCTCGCAGTTCCTCCGGCCCCACTGTAAGTTGAAGCCCTCTGCCTTCCTTCACTACCTTGCGGGCTACCTTGCGGCAGATGTTGGCGAGCTCGCGCTCCAGGTTGCGCACGCCCGCTTCGCGCGTGTAGCCCCGGATGATGCCCACAATGGCCTCGTCGGTGAAGGACAGGTTCTCCAGCTTCAAGCCGGTCGCCTCGCGCTGCTTGCGCACCAGAAAGCGCTTGGCGATTTCCAGCTTCTCCGGCTCGGTGTATCCCGACAAGCGCAGGATCTCCATGCGGTCCTGGAGGGGCTGCGGGATAGTGTGGACCACGTTGGCGGTGGTGATGAAGAACACCTTGGAGAGGTCGTATTCCACGTCCAGGTAATGGTCCATGAACATGTGGTTCTGCTCGGGGTCGAGCACCTCGAGCAGGGCGGCGGAAGGGTCGCCGCGGAAATCCATGCTCATCTTGTCCACCTCATCGAGCAGGAAGACGGGATTGACCGTTGCGGCCTTTTTCATCATCTGGATGATCTGGCCGGGCAACGCGCCGATGTAAGTGCGCCGGTGACCGCGGATCTCCGCCTCGTCGCGCACGCCGCCCAAGGAAAGCCGCACGAACTTGCGGCCCGTAGCCCGGGCGATCGACCGGCCCAGCGAGGTTTTTCCCACTCCTGGCGGACCGATGAAGCAGAGGATGGACCCCTTCGGGTTCTTCACCAATCGTCGGACGGCCAGGAACTCCAGAATCCGCTCCTTGATCTTCTCCAGGCCATAGTGGTCTTCTTCGAGGATCGTTTCGGCCCGCCGGATATCGCGGATTTCCTTCGATTTCTTTTTCCAGGGCATCGCGAGGAGCCAGTCGAGGTAGTTGCGCGATACCGTGGACTCCGCGGACATGGGCGGCATCATTTCCAAGCGCTTGAGCTCGGCATTGGCCTTGTCCAGGGCGTCCTTGGCCATCCCGGAGGTCTCGATCTTTTTCTTCAATTCGTCGGTTTCACTCTTTTCATTGCGGCCGAGCTCTTTCTGGATAGCGCGAATCTTCTCGTTCAGGTAGTACTCGCGCTGGGCCCGTTCCATCTGCCGCTTGACCCGGCCCTGAATGGTTCGGTCGACGTTCAGCTTCTCGATCTCCACATCGAGGATGTCCGCCAGGCGCGTGAGCCGGTCTACCGGCTCGAAAATCTCCAGAAGCTCCTGCTTCTCCTCGATACTGACGCTCAGGTTGGCGGCCACCGCATCGGTGAACTTGCCGACCTCGTCCACCTTGACGGCAGCGATCATGGTTTCATAGTTCAGGCTCTGGGACAGCTTCACGTACTGCTCGAAGAGCGAGGTGACCCGTTGCACGAGCTGTTCCAGACTGGGTGTGGTTACGGTCCGGTAGGTCACCGTCTTCACCGTGGCCCGGAAGTAGCCCTCCTCGGATGATAATTTCAAAATCTTGCCGCGCTCGAGCCCTTCCACCAGAACCTTGATATTCCCGTCGGGAAGTTTCAGGCTCTGGACAATGTTGGAGATCGTTCCCACCTGGTAGATCTCGTTGGGCTTGGGCCCATCCACGGAAGCGTCGTGCTGGGTGGCCAGAAAAATCATCTTGTCGCCCGCCAGCGCCTCTTCCAGCGCCCGAATGGAGCTTTCGCGCCCCACCACAAAGGGGGTCATCATGTACGGGAAGATGACCACGTCCCGGATCGGCATCATGGGCAACGTCCGGGTGTCAGCTTTTTCGCGGCCTGAGAACATACTCGAATTCATCAGCCGGCCCTCTCGAGCAGCGCGGAGTTGAAGGTGATCTCGTGATTCCTGACCATCTCCTCGCTGACCACAAATTCGCGGAGTTTGCGTTGGCTGGGCAGGTGATACATCAGGTCGAGCATTAGATCCTCGAGGATCATCCGCAGGCCTCGCGCCCCCAGTTTCCGTTCGATCGCTTGGGCCGTAATGGCCGCGAGCGCCCCCTCGCTGAACCGCAGCTTGACGTTTTCAAATTCAAACAGCTTTTGGTACTGGCGCACCAGCGCGTTCCTGGGCTCAGTGAGAATCTGAACCAACGCCGGCGCATCGAGATCGCTCAGCACACTCACCACCGGCAGCCGCCCCACGAACTCCGGAATCAAGCCATACCGTATAAGATCTATCGGCTGGATTTGCTCTAAGATTTCGATATCTCTTCGATTCCCTGCTGCCGGGGTAGTGGGCGTCTCGGCGCGAAAACCCATAGTTTTCCTCTTGCCAGCCCGCTGCTCGATAATCTTTTCCAGCCCCACAAAGGCTCCACCGCAGATGAACAGGATGTTGGTCGTATCGACGGCGGTGAATTCCTGGTGGGGGTGTTTCCGTCCACCCTGCGGCGGAATGTTGGCCACCGTCCCTTCCAGGATCTTCAGCAGGGCCTGCTGCACTCCCTCGCCAGACACATCACGGGTGATGGAGGGGTTCTCGTCCTTCTTGGCGATCTTGTCGATCTCGTCGATGTAAATGATGCCTTGCTGGGCGCGCTGGACGTCGCCACTCGCATTCTGCAACAACCGCAAGATGACGTTTTCGACGTCCTCACCGACATAACCCGCCTCGGTCAGCGTGGTGGCGTCTGTGATGGCGAAAGGGACTTCGAGCAGCCGAGCCAGGGTCTGCGCCAGCAGCGTCTTGCCTGTGCCCGTCGGGCCGATCAGCAGAATATTGGACTTGGTCAGCTCCACGTCGCTGCGGGCGCGAGCGAACATAAGGCGCTTGTAGTGGTTATAAACAGCGACGCCCAGCTTCTTCTTGGTCTTCTCCTGTCCGATGACGTACTGGTCGAGGAATGTCCTCACCTCGACCGGCTTGGGCAGGCTGAACTGTGGGGACACGAGCGGCTGGTCCCGGCCCTTTTCCAGAGTCACGTTGCAAGCGGCCACGCATTCGTCGCAAATGTACGTGTGCGGCTGGTCGCCCGGCGACGAGATCAGTTCCTTGACCGCATCCTGGGTCTTGTGGCAGAAGGAGCAGCGCAGTTGTTCGTCACTACCGGCGCGTTTCAAAGCCTCTCCCGGGTTTACTTGTGCTTGTAAATGATCTCGTCGATGATGCCGTATTCCCGCGCCTGCGGGGCACTCATCCAGAAGTCGCGTTCGACGTCGTGTTCAATCTTTTCCACAGGCTGGCCGGTGTGTTTGGCCATGATTTCGTTCAGGCTGGCCCGGATGCGCAGGATTTCGCGAGCGTGGATATCGATGTCTGTCGCTTGGCCCGACAGGCCGCCCATGGTGGGCTGATGAATCAGCACGCGGGAGTTGGGCAAGGCAAAGCGCTTGCCGGGCGTCCCGGCGGCCAGGAGCAGGGCCGCCACACTGGCCGCCTGGCCGATGCAGATGGTGGTCACGTCGGGCTTGATGAACTGCATGGTGTCGTAGATGGCCATGCCGGCGGTCACGATGCCCCCGGGCGAATTGACATACAACGACACGTCCTTCCCGGGGTCCTCCGCCGCCAGGAAGAGGAGCTGGGCCGTCACCACGTTGGCGACGTGGTCGTCGATCGCCGTGCCGATGAAGATGATGTTATCCCGCAAGAGGCGGGAATAGATATCGTACGCGCGTTCCCCCCGGTTGGTCTGTTCCACCACCATGGGGATCAGTGTCATGCTCGGTTCATTCTTGCTCATGGTTTGTTTCGGGCCTCGACCTTCAACCCGCGCTGGATGTTCCTTCACTTTTCCGAATGATTTTTGCGTTGCGGTAGATGAACTCAAGCGCTTTCTGGCTGCGGCGAGAAACCCTAATTCTATCCAACGTCCCCTCCCGTGTCAAGCGCGTTTTCAGCGCCGCCGGCGGCTCATGCCGCTCCTCCGCCGTGGCTCGGACCAATTCGTCCACTTCCTCCTCGGTGACCTCAATCCCTTCCGCCTCGGCGACCCTCTCCAGGATCAGCGAACCGCGCACTTCCTTCTCCGCCTCCGGCCGCGATTCCTCGCGCAGCTTGCGCCAGTCAATCTCCGTGCTGCGGGGGTCAATACGTTGGGCCACGAGCCGCGTCACGATGTTCTCAATCTTGCGGTCAAGCTGAGCCTCCACCAGCGCCTGCGGCACCGGGAACTGGCCACGGTTCACTAGCTGCTCGAGCAGCTTGCTCATCGTGACCTTTTCTACCTGGTGTCTCCGGCGTGTCTCCAGCTCCGCGCGCAGCTTAACCCGCAAGTCGGCAAGCGTTTCGGACTCACTGACCGACTTGGCCAGTTCGTCGTCCACGGCGGGCACCACCTTCTTTTTGATGCTTTGAACCTCCACGCGGTAACGGAACGTTTTGCCCGCCAGAGACTTTTGGGGGTAATCGTCGGGGTAGGGAACGTCAAACTCGCGCACCTCGCCCGATTTTGCACCGCGCAGATTGGCACTGAAGGCGGCGACGGTTCCTTTTCCACCCAGGGGAACGACGGCGTCGCGGGCCTCCAGCGGCGGGGCCCCGGGCTCCTTAACGTCACGACCCTGGTAACTAACCAGCACGTAGTCGTCGTCATCGGCGGGGCGATCCTCGACCACCTCGTAAGTGGCTGCCCCTTGGCGCAACTCTTCCAGGGCTTGATCGACATCGGCCTCTGTCACCGTGCCGGGGTCTTCCTCCGCCTCCAAGTTCTTGTAGTCTCCCAGCTCAAACTCGGGCAGAACCTCGAACATCGCCTTGCAGGTGAGAGGCTGCTCGTCGTCGAACTTGAGATCCTCAAAGCGCGGCTCGCCTACCACCGCCAGCTTCTGCTCCTTGACGGCACGCTCAAAGAACTTGGGGAGGAGTGATTGCACCACCTGCTTGCGAATGGCGTCGCGGAAGTGGTGGCGAACGAGCGTAGCGGGCGCGTGGCCTCGGCGGAAGCCGGGAATCCGCGCTGTCCGCTGATACTGCGCCGTGACGTTCTCCGATTCCTTCCGCAGCACGTCCACGGGAATCTCAATCACTAGTTCTTTCTTGCAGGTCTCGGCCTCCACAGCTCCTCGATAGGGGGGACGAAGAAGTGAACTTAAGTGGCGTGATGCAACGTTTGCCTAAAATCGCGACCCGGGGAAAGCAGAATCCCAACCTTGTGATCGGAAAGTGGCGATCTTCTAGGCAGCCCCAGGAAGTTCAGTATAGCACGTGCCCGCCGCCTGTCAACGGCAGTCGTCAGTGGGCAGTGGGTCAGTTCAAAGTCTTTCCCCGTCGGGCATGCCTGCAATCGTACAACCGGCTACCTCGCGGCTCCCGCGTCGGGGTCTGCAAGCTCGAAGGACGCAGCGACCATTCTCCAGTGATTGGCCTGTTCAACCATTTTCGCCATGAACTCGTGGTCGAGGCCCCCTTCCTGGTCGACAGGCAGCGGTACTTCCGTCTTGGCGTACTTCGTCTTGTAGCACTGGCGTCCATAAGAGTATCGCCAGTTAATGTGGTTCATCATCGCTTGAACAAGAAAAAGTGAAGAAAGCTGCAGATCGCGATATTTCTGCTTTAGCACGCACATCACGACGTTGTCCGTGGCGATGAACGCAATCGGCTGGATAAACGCGTCCCCGGTGACGCTGGAGACGGTGATTGTTCTGGGTGGCCAGACCGTAGCCCCATCTGGCTTTTCGTAGAACCCAACGCAGCCATTGTCCGTGCTCACCCGAGAGATCGTCGGATATGACCCGGCGTCCAGGCTCGCAAGTGAGTGGAAACTGCCGCGCTTCAAGTCAAACAGATCAGTGACATTAAACATCCTCCACTTCGGCGCAGAGAATTGCGGTGCTTGCTTGCGAGGTGAATCCAATAGCGATGGCTCCATTTTGGCTCTATTGATCTTCACGAGGTAGGCAAGTGTTTCGCGCAAGTCCTTTTGCTGGATGTCGAAGATTTCCTGCGTTGAAGGTTCCGCCTGATCTAGGTATGCCTCCGGCACAAGCTCCGCTTGCTTGTCAGAAGCGTCCACCATGCACGCCTTGTGGGATTGTTCAGCGTTGGCTACCGGATGAGACGCATTCCGCAGAAACGCTTTGAGCAATGGGGCAACCTCCGATAGTTCATTGCTCGCCTTTGAATTTGGCAGCCTTTTGCCCTTGCTTTTTAGCAGGCCATCGCCCGGCGCTCGTATCCATAAAACGTTCTGACCCCTCGGATGCGGGATGCCCTTCTTGATGAAAACGCCGCAAGTCGTCACACCGATGGGATAGAAGATGTCGATGGGAAACGTAATGACGGCCAACAGGGTATGGTTTGTGAGGAGTACCTTCTTGCGCCACGTGTCATATCCCTTCGGCTTGCACATCGCCGAGTACGGCAGTACCGTGAACAAAATTCCGCCATTCTCCATCTGGGCGAGCGCCTGATCAACGAACCTGTATTCTTTCTCGGCGCCTCGCTTTAGAGCAAAAGGCGGATTCATCATTACCTTGGTCACAGGTGGATTGGTGTCCTGCGACTTAACGTACCTAGCTGTCGCCACGCCGCCTCGCGTGTGGGGTGCCAAGTACTGAGCAAAGCAGTTTCCCTCCCTAATGTTGTTCTTTCCGTCGCCGCGAAAGATCATGTTGACCACCGCCAGGGCAGCGACACCGGATTCCTGCTCTACGCCGAACAGGCAGTTTTGCTTGAACATGTTTATCTGCGCGTCGTTGCGCTTGCGCTTTACCTGGTCGAATGCTGCCACAAGGAATCCCCCGGTACCGCACGTCGGGTCGTAGAGAATATCGTGCATATCAATGTCCATGACCTCTGCGGCCCACCGGGTGAGATGGCGTGGCGTCAAAACAATCCCAAGGTCTTGCGCCCAACTCGCGTATTTCAGGAAGACCTCGTAGAAAGCACCCAGCCAGTCCGAGCCGGAGTTCATCGCGGACTTAATGTTCAGGCTATTGAGTTGCTGAATCGTCTCGACCAGAGCCTGCCGAAACTTCATGTGGTTATCGGGTGTGGCGGGCAAGGAGATTCGCACGTAGTCGT
>JALHUF010000479.1 GCA_022866195.1 Terriglobia bacterium | reverse complement strand
GAAATGCCCGACCCAGGCCATGTCGCTGGTCCGCGACGAAAAGAAAGGCCTCCCCCTCGATGTGCGGCTGCTAGCCTGAAACTCGCAGGGACTGCGCGGCGTTCCGCGCTCTCTGCTTTCCGGTGGTTCCGTGAGCGGCCCGGGTGTCCAACCTTCTCCACGAACCTCCGAGGGCGATACGGCGGCGCGGCTACCTTTCGGGGACTGAAACCGATATAATCGCGTTTTGACGAACCCACCCTGGAGGCACTCATAAATGCAGTTGCCCGAGTTCAAGAACGAGCCGTTGAGCGACTTCAAGAACAATCCCGAACAATTCCGGCGGATGAAGGAAGCCATCGAGCAAGTAGGAAGGGAGTTGGGGCGGGAATACAACCTCGTGATCGGCGGCGAGCGCGTCAAGACGGCCAGCAAACTCATCTCCTACGACCCATCGCAGAAGGATCGCGTGGTCGGCGTCTTTTCGAAGGCCGACGCGGCGCTGGCGGACCGCGCCATCCGCACGGCGGACGAGGTTTTCAGAACCTGGAGCCGCACCCCGGCGGAGGAACGGGCGCAATTGCTGCTCAGGACGGGAAAAATCCTCCGCGAGCGGAAGTACTACTACGCGGCGTGGCTGGTCTACGAAGTAGGCAAGTCCTGGCCGGAAGCCGACGCCGACGTGGCCGAATCGATCGATTTCGCCGACTTTTACAGCCGCGAGATGCTGCGGCTGGACCAACCCCAACGCCTGACACCAGTTCCGGGCGAAAAGAACTACTTGCGCTACATCCCCCTCGGAGTCGGCGCCGTGATTCCGCCCTGGAATTTTCCCATGGCAATTCTGGCGGGCATGACCCTGGCCTCGATTGTGACGGGCAACACCGTGGTGTTGAAGCCCTCGAGCGATTCCCCTGCCGTGGGCTACAAGTTCTTTGAGGCGCTTGAGCAAGCCGGGATGCCGGCGGGCGTGGTGAATTTCTGCCCCTGTCCCGGCGGCTCGGTGGGAGACGTCCTGGTCGGCCATCCCCAGACGCGTTATGTGGCGTTCACCGGCTCGAAGGATGTAGGACTGCACATCAACGAATTGGCAGCCAAGACCGCCTTGGGACAGCTCTGGATCAAGCGCGTGGTGGCGGAGATGGGCGGCAAGGATTCCATCGTTGTGGACAGTGAGGCAGACCTGGAGGCGGCCGTCGAAGGTGTGACGATCGCGGCCTTTGGATATCAGGGGCAGAAGTGTTCGGCCTGCTCGCGGGCCATCGTCGATGAGAAGGTCTATGACGCCTTCTTGGAGAAATTAAAGGTGCGGGTGGAGAAGATCAAGGTGGGGTCCCCCACGGACCCCGAGACCTTCATGGGTCCGGTCATCAACGCCAGTTCCAAAAAATCGATCCAGGAATACATCGAGATTGGCAAGCAGGAGGGCCGGCTCATCACCGGGGGCGGTGAAGCACCCGGACCCGGATATTTCCTTCAGCCGACGGTTATCGCCGACGTTCCGCCCAAAGCGCGCATCGCCCAGGAAGAAATCTTTGGCCCGGTCCTGGCGGTGATCAAAGCCAAGGATTATGACGAGGCGATGGAGATTGCCAACAATACCGAGTATGGCCTGACCGGCGCCGTGTACACCAAGAACCGCCGCAAGTTGGAGAAGGCGGCCGAAGAGTTCTTCGTGGGCAACCTGTACCTCAACCGCAAATGCACGGGGGCGCTGGTCGGTGCCCATCCCTTTGGCGGATTCAACATGTCCGGCACCGACTCGAAAGGGGGAGGCCAGGATTACCTGCTGCTGTTTACCCAGGCCAAGACCATCGCCGAAAGGCTGGCACCCTAAGAGGCAGGCAAGGAGCTGGCCGCCTCTGCGGCTTGCCCCGCTCGGTAACGGCTCCCGCAATATCAGAGTGTACAACGATTGTATTCCTTTTCAGAGTCCGTATAATGCGAGGGTAGAGTGTGGGGAACGCACGTCTTTCACCCGTCCGGCCTTGGGGCCGGTGAGATCAGCGCATGAGTGACCAGCCCGAATTACTGGAACGCCTGGGACCGCAAGTCCGCCTGCAGACTGAGCTCACCAAGCTCGAGTCGCAGAATCGCGACATATGGGTGCTGATCATCTTCGCCGCGGCGGTGCTGGTGCTGGGCACGCTCTCCCTTCTCTTCCCGGACAGCTTCTGGCGGCAGAACGTCCTGGAGCTGAAGATTCCGCCCCAGGTGCTCTTCGTCATCATGATGATGGTGACGGTGCTGGGGCTTTACATGGTGCGCCGGGAAGTGGATGTGCGGAAGCTCCGGCTGCTAAACGTACAGCAGGCGCTGACCGCCCAGACGGAGCTTTCCGCCAGCATGGTGGACTCGTTGACCAATGTCTTCAGTCGCGGTTTCCTCCGCGAACTTCTGCAAGGTGAGATTGCCCGCGCCGAGCGGAATAACCGGCCCCTGGGGCTGGTCATGTGCGACGTGGACAACTTCAAACAGGTCAACGACCGCTACGGCCACCTGATGGGCGATTATGTCCTGGCGCAGATCGCCGGCATCCTCAAGTCCTGCGTGCGCGGCTCGGACTACGTCGTCCGTTACGGCGGGGACGAGTTTCTGTTGGTGCTGTCAGAGACCGACGAGTCCGGATCACAGATCGTCGTCAACCGCATCCGGCACAAAGTGGCCGAGTGGGATCGGGCCAACCGCCTGGGAGATTTTTCCATCGGCATAAGCGTGGGACTGCGTCAGCACGTCCCCGGACAGTCCGCCGAGCAGGCGGTGGCCGAAGCCGATGTGCGCATGTACGCGGACAAACAAAGGCAGGCTCTGGGCAACAAGAGCCCCCTGACAACGCCCACGCCCACACCGGGCGCGTAGTTCACCGCAGCCTTTCTCTCTCCTGATCTGCCTCCCCAACAACGTCGGTCAAGGCCCGCCGCGCGCGCTCGAGCGCGTCCCGCAGGCGCTCCGCTTGCTGCCGCGCCCGCTCCAGATCGCCTGCTTCCAAGGCTTCGCGCAGGCCGGGCAGGGTCTCGGCCTCGTAGCTCGCGAGCGGCGCGTAAACCAGATGACGAAACCACGGCCGCCCGGGAATGCCCTGCTCGTCCAGCCAAGCGCGCTCCTGGGCCATCAGGGCAGCATTGATTGCATCTGTAGCGGCGGGCTTTAGCCCGCCATCTGCCGCCCTGAAGTGCGGCGCGACTACATCTCCCGCGCGCCAAACCTCGAGCTGCCCGGTGACCTTCGCCGCCACCGCCTGCCACTCACGGCACTTCGCCATGAGAGGTCGGATCGTGCCCGCAAAGAAATCCGCGGGTGCGAGCTTCTCCAGGCCCTGCAAGTAGCTTGCGACTTCGCTCGCATAGATCGAGTAGTCGAGCGGGAGGAGGTCGGCATTGGCGAAGCGCAGCGCCAGCAAACCCCACACCCGGCTCATCGCCGCGTGGTAGCGGAAACCAGGATCGCCGAAACGCTCCATCCAGGCGAAGTCGTCGTACACCGAGTGGTAAACCCCGTACGGGCCGTCGAAAATCATGTCGAGCGCCGGCACGCCGTTGTGCTGCAAGAACACCATGTAATCCGACCCGCCGCCGAGCAGCCCAAAACGCACCGAGCCGCCACCCGCGCCGGGCACTGCATAGCTGCGCACGCTGCGCTCGGCGCGCCGCTCCACCCAACGCTCGTAAACGCTTCGCCCCGTGGCCGGGTCGCGCACTGCTTGCGTAGCCTCGACGAGTGCGGGAACGAGCGCCGGCACCGTGGCGACCGTGAAATCCTGGCCGCTCGCGGAAGCATCCACGTTCAGGCAGACCACGGCGTTCTTGCGAAGTTCATCGTCGAACTGCTCGCCCCATTCGGTGGAACCCGTCAGCGTGTATTCCTCAGCATCCCAGTTTCCCAGCAGGATGGTACGGCGGGGACGAAATCCCTCTTTGCGCAATCGGCCCAGGGCGCGCGCCGTCTCCAGCATGCTGGCCGTGCCGCTGGCAGGATCCACGGCGCCATACACCCAGGCATCGTGATGGTTGCTGAGAATCACCAACTTCTCCGGTTCTTCACTGCCGGGAATTCGCCCGATGACGTTCCAAATGGGCGTCGCGCGGTTCTCCATTTGAAGCGCAACGTGAACCTTCACCGCTTCCCCTCCCAAGCGATAGGCGAGCGCAAGTCCGCCCTGCCAGCCCTTGGGCGCTTCCGGGCCCTCGAGACGCTTCAGGATTTCCTCGGCGTCTGCGGCGGAGAGCGGCACCATCGGAATCTTGGGCAGGATCTTCGCTGCCTCAGGCGCCAAGCGTCGCGCCGATTTCGTCGAGGCCCATCCCGGCGTCAAGGGATCGCCCGGAACCAGGAAATCGTAAACCACCGCCCCGCGCTGGAAATGGCCGCGCGGCCCCCACGGGCCCTGGGGGTAAACCGCGCCGCGTGGAGCGCCATCCTCGGCGGGGTCGGAATAGACAATGATGCCGGCAGCGCCGCGCCTTTCCGCCTCCAGACTCTTCCCGCCTCGATATCCGTGGAAGTAGCGGGCGAGCACGAGCTTGTCCTTCACGCTCACCCCGAGCTTGTCGAGTTCGGCATAGTCCTCGGCGTTGCCGTAGTTGACGTACACCACCGGCCGCGTCAGGTCAGCGGAGGGCGAATAACCCGCCCAGGGCATTCGCATCATCGGGTCGGAAAGGCGCGTGTCCTTGTCTTCGGGAAGAGCGGGTTCGGGATTGGCGAGTTTGATCCGCGCCGGTTCAACCACCTCGACCTCAACCTTCTTCGGATAGGAAAGCAGGACGCGATATTCGACGATTTCCGAGTCCAGGCCGGCCCGCTTGAACTCGTCGTAAATGTACTGCGTCACCCGACGATCTCCCGGCGTGCCCGCCACGTGGGGCTTTCGCGTGAGACGTCGCAGATACTTCTCGCACCTGAGCGCGTCGGGGATTTCCAGAAAGCGCTTCTCCCAGCGCGCCTGGGCCTCGTAACTCCGCGGGCTGAAGCCGAGTGGCACCGTGGGCCCGGCACTAGCGACGGGAGTTGGGTTCGCAGCAGCCTGGCAGGGCGTGCCGCGGAGCCAGTGGTCGGGTCGCGCCCACATCAGCACCACGACCGCGAGCACGGCCGAGCACACGCCCGTCTGCGAGATAGGAATGTGAGATTTGGATGTTGAGGGTCTGCGCACGCGCCCGCTCTCCCCGTCCCACAGCTGATGCCCTTTGCGGCCCGCGGGATTGCGGGCGGATTATGGTGGGCGCCCACAGCGAAGTCAATCCCGCGGTGGGGTGGCCGAGCGGCGAATCTTGGGTGGAGAATCGCTGTCGCCCTTGCCTTTGGCCGGCGCGCCGTCTATGCCGAAGTCCCAGAGTTCCAGATTCAATTTCTGCTGGATCGGTTCGCCCAGCGCATACTCGCCCAGTGCGAGCGGCTGGACGGGCGTCAGCTTGAAGAGCCCCGGCGCAAGCTCCACCCGTTCCAGCGGCACGGCGGCGCGCAGTTCGGCGGGCTGGCTGATGCCCTGGCGCCATTCCAACCTCTCGACCTGCCGAATTTCTTTCCGCGCCCTCACTGCGATCAGCTCCAATTTAGCCCCCAAGCCGTCCGGCGCTTGGACAAAGAAAGCAGGTTGTGGGGCGAGGATGCGCACCGCGGCTTTCGCCCCCGGCAGAACCACGAAGGCCCGGTTCTTGAGCAGGGGACCAGAAAGCGCCAGCAGCGCGGCGCGCTTCTTGTCGGTCACGACTTCAGCGGAAGATTGGATCAGGCGAATCGCCCGCGTCCCGTCGAAAGCATAAACCCCTTCCTCCGCCGGCAGCCGGATGCCGGGAGCGACCTCAAATCCGCTGTCGTCCGGCCGCTCGTAGCGCTGCCGCTCAAGCTCGCCAGCTTCCTGCCGCAGCTGCTCTTGCAGGGCCTTCTCCATCTGTTGCGCGCGCTCTGTGGCCGCGAAATCCACCAGTGAAAGTGGGATTACTTCCCACGCCGAGCGTTCCACGCTGTAATAGCGCACGCGGTCGCCTTGCACCTCGTAACTCTTCACGAGCTGGTAAGTGCCGTCCTTCATGAAAAGCTGGATCGCCGCCCAGACTGGATGCGGACACCCCAGCCCGAGAATCAAAACCAGGGCGGAGCACAGGATGAGTCGCCGATTCAGAAGAGCCACGCGGCCCCCTCCGTGGACTTAGATGCTACTTCCCGGAAGCGGGCCGTCATGGGAAGCTGGCACAAAATCAGTGCGAAGCATCTCTCCGCTTACCTCAAAGAAATGAGCTTCCGGTTCAACCGCAGGAACGACGACGAAATCTTCCTCGATACTCTGCGCCATATGGTAACAGCGCCGATTCTAACCTTCCAACAACTAACCGCCGGTCAGGAACGTGCCGCATGAATCGTCGGCCTACGTTGGGTAGGCTGGCAAAGTTTCCCACTTGGGACAGGACTTCATGGTATTCTCTATGTCACTCGGCTCTCTGCCTTTTACTTCTTTCTCCCAAGCCCCCTTGACCGGCGCTAGGTGTTGCGCGACCAGGAAACTGACTTCATCTTGACCGTTGGGAGGAGACTTGTGCGCGAGCAACATGGTTGTTTTGCCGACGTCGCTGGCAACCTCGGCCATGAATTTTGCCTCACAAACATAATAGGCAGTTTTTTCTATGCTTTGAGTTGGTATGAGCTGCCGCCTAGCCATTAAACTCGCCAGCGCCATATACTCACCGCTGCCTATGGCCCAGAATCCCGTCATTGACCTATCTTTAGATATGCCAGGGTCTGAAACTGTAAAGATATGAGCTTCGTGGTCGAAATCGAAGCCACACACCATAAACTCGCAGTCCAGTTTCACAGTCTCATACTGCTTCCTGACATCAGCAAAGCTCTCTGGTCCCAGGGCTCTGTATCCATCTCCCAGAAAAGATTCTAGGGTCCATCCATAACGTGCGAGAACCTTATCTGTGGCCTCCGCTCGCAATTGTTCTTGGTACGCTTCCGTCACGGCCTTTATAACTGCCGATATCTCATTCGGAGGTTCCTTGAGCTTCTCCTTCATTTTAGCAATTATCGGTTCCATCGGAGAAACATCATCGGCAGAAAACATCGTGTACCAATTGCGGGATATCCTCGATGTTTTTGCGGCTTTCGCGTCTCCCGACACCCAACCCATAGAAATCATCATGTCACTGGCCAATACAATCCCACGACCCTGCTCACAGATAGCAGCAATGCAAACTGTCACACCCAATCCCCAGTCCGCTGGCCTTGATGGGCGCAGCTTAGGAAATGCGCCTATCGTAGCCCATCCCAGCCTTTTCGACTCAACTTTTTCGACCTCGCAAGATTCAGCCACAACTTACACGGCTCCTTTCGTCAGGTAAATAATCGCGCGAAAACTCACCGTGCGCCAAATGCGCCCTGCGCTTGGGTCTGGCGCCAACCCGTCGCCGGGAAAAGGCCGCCGCCCAGCCCGACTTTCACGTATGATGCGCTGGATGGAATTCGCCGGCTGGAGACGCTCGAGCCAGGGGACGCGAGCGCGGCCCAATCGCTGTCTACACCTCCCGCCGGCGCTGATTGGGGTGGTGCTGCTTGTCTTCCCTGCGGCGACCTGGGCGCAGGTGCGCTACGTGGCACGCTTCGCTCTGGAGAAGCAGACGTTCCTTCTCGGCGAGCCCATCTTCTGCACCTTCACCATTCAGAACACCGGTTCCCAGGTCTTCGCGTTCTCTTATCGAACGCCCAGCCGCATCCTGAATCCCGAGCTCGCAGGGGAATCGCGCTTTTCCGTCCGCGACGAGAACAGACACCCGGTGCCCGACCCTGCTCCCAAACCCTGCGGGGGCGCGAAGGGCAGCGCGGTCTATGGCTCGGTCACGCTGCCGCCCGGGCAGGTCCACACCGAACGTTGGTTGCTGAATCAGTGGGCGCGCTTTTCGCGTCCCGGACGCTACCACCTGCGGACCGAGCGGCGCCTCCCCTTGGTGGGAATGAATGCCGCCACGCAGGAGTTTTCCAAGCAGCCCGTGGCCTACGCTCTGGCGGTCAATGAGTTCTCCTTCGCCGTCACCCCTGCCACCGAGAGCCAATTGCGGGCCGTCTTTCGGCCATACGAGAGCGTTCTGGAGAAGCCCGAGGCCTCAAACGTGGCCGAAGCGGTGCTGGTGATAACCACACTCCCGCAGCCTTTTCTGCTGCCGAAACTGGTAGCTCTGGCGAACGCCCCCGCATCGGAGCGCCGCTGGGACCGGCAACAGGCACTGGAGGGGCTGGCACGCCTCGGCTCCCGCGCCGCCGGGGAAGAAATCGTGAAGGTGGCGCGAGGTGGTGAGCGGACGGGCGCTTCTGCGCGCCGCGCGCGGGCCTCTGCCGATGATCCCCTGCGGGCCTACGCGGTTCTGCTGCTGGGAGAGAAAAGCGATCCGGCATTTCTCCCACCGTTGCTGGCGCTGCTTTCCACCGCTCCCGAGACGCTGCGCGGCGATGTCATCCGGGCCTTGGGGTTCTTCAACGATCCGCGGGCAAACCAGGCGCTGTTTGAAAGACTCCGTTCGCGGGTGACGAATGATCGCGTGAATGCGGTCCTGGGACTGAAGAATCTGGAAAGCAAAGATTCCATTCCTGCCCTGATTGCCATGCTGAGCGATGCGAACGCCCAAGTGCGCCAAGTGGCTCACTTCGCCTTACAGAGTCTGACGGGCGAGGAGATTAAACTCTCTTCCGGCGCTTCGGTCGCGGAGTGCCGCCGAGTGGCGGAGCAGTGGCACGCCTGGTGGCGGCAGCACGGCGCGAGCGTTGTCCCCGTCCGCGCCGCGCCTTGCCAGGACTGGTAAGGAGGAGAGAGGCGCGCAAGGACAGGCTTGCAGAGGGCCGCGGGGTGGACACCGGCCCCGATTGCGGTTCGGAGGAAACCTGTTGCACGAACTGCGCGTTCGGGAGAAAATAGAAGTTGCCCCACGCGGTTCTCTGGCCTGCGACGGTTCGGGTGGGCCGAGGAGGTAAGGTGGCAACCTGCCGCGTGGTGGCGCGGGACAGAAGATCGAATTGAAAGCAAGACTTGGTGGCAAGACCTGGGACTTAGCAGGGTGGGCAACTGAAAAGCCAATCGGATCTCCTCCCACTTTGACTCGCGGAGAAGGTATTTTGCGCCCGGCTTCCGAGCTCTTCCCAAGCTTCCCTTCCCCCGACGACAAGTTGCATGACCACTGCGGGGTCTTCGCGGTTCATGGACACCCGGAGGCCGCCCGGCTCACCTATCTGGGTCTTTATGCGCTCCAGCATCGCGGGCAGGAAAGCGCCGGCCTTGCCATATCCACCGGCGAGGAGCTGATCTGCCACAAGGGCATGGGCTACGTCGACCAGGTCCTCACCCAGAAACTGATCAAGACCCTTCCCGGGCGGTCGGCCATCGGGCACACGCGCTACTCCACCGCGGGCGACACTGCGTTCATCAACGCCCAGCCCTTGGTGGTGAGCTGCCAGAAGGGCCAGATCGCGTTGGCCCACAACGGCAATCTGGTGAATTCCGCTGCCCTGCGGAGAGAGCTGGAAAGCCGCGGCGACATCTTCCAGACTACCGGCGACAGCGAGGTTATCCTGCACCACTTTGCGCGTGCCAAGCATAGTGGCGCTCCCGAGGCTTTGGCCGAGGCTTTGGACAAAGTGGTGGGCGCCTACTCGCTGGTGGTGCTGCTCAAAGACAGCGTGATCGGGGTTCGCGACCCGCACGGTTTTCGGCCGCTGAGCCTCGGCCAGCTCGACGGCGCCTATGTTTTGGCCTCCGAGTCGTGCGCCTTTGACCTGATTCATGCCACCTTCCTCCGCGACGTGGAGCCCGGCGAAATGGTCATCCTCAACGACCGCGGAGTCATCTCCCTGCGGTTTGCTCCTCCCAATCGGCTAGCCCAGTGTATCTTCGAACATGTTTATTTCGCCCGCCCCGACAGCCTGGTGTTCGGCCGCTCCGTACATGCCAGCCGCGAGCAACTGGGCCGGCTCCTGGCGCGGGAGCACCCTGTGCAGGCCGACTTGGTCGTCCCGGTGCCGGACTCGGGAGTGCCAGCGGCCATCGGTTTCGCCGAAGAGTCCGGGATCCCCTTCAAGATCGGCCTGATCCGCAATCACTATGTGGGGCGAACGTTCATCGAGCCCAGCCAGGCAATTCGCGACTTCGGCGTGAAGCTCAAGCTGAACCCGGTGCGCAGCCTGCTGGAAGGAAGACGGATCGTGCTGGTCGATGACTCCATCGTGCGTGGCACCACGGGCCGCAAGATCGTGTAGATTGTGCGGGAGGGCGGCGCGCGCGAAGTTCACTTGCGCATCACCTGCCCGCCCATCGTTTCTCCCTGCTTCTATGGAGTCGATACGCCGACGAAGCAGGAGTTGATCGCCTCCACCCACCGCGTGGAAGAAATTCGCCAGTTCCTGGGCGCGGACAGCCTGGGTTATCTTTCGCTGGACAACTTGCGTCAGGCCGTGGGGGATACGCAGGGCCGCTATTGCCTCGCCTGTTACACGTCCAACTACCCGACCGTTGTCCAGGAACGGCTCATCGCGTTGCGCAATCGAGAATGAGATCTGTGGACCCGCTTGAACCCAAACCGGAAGCCACGACTCCGACGCCCACAGCCGACAAGACGGCTCCGGCCGCGCCGCCCCGCCGGCGGCGACGCGAGAGCGCCTGGGAGACCGTCCGGTCGTTGCTGGTTGTTCTGATCGCCGTCTTCTTGGTTCGCACCTTCGTGGCCGAAGCCACCGTGATTCCCACGGGCTCCATGGAGAAGACGATCCTCGTCGGAGATCACGTTTTCTTGAACAAATTGCTCTACGGGCCGCGGCTGCCCTACACGTCCCTGCGCGTCCCGACCTTCACGTCGGTCCGCCGGCAGGAAATCGCCGCTTTTCGCTACCCCCTGAATCCTTCCGTGATGTTCGTGAAGCGGGTCATTGCCGTGGGCGGCGACGTTCTACGCATTGAGAACAAGAAGG
>JALHUF010000007.1 GCA_022866195.1 Terriglobia bacterium | reverse complement strand
GGGGAGTATCAGGGCGAATACCACAGCAGATAGAGGGTCTTCCTGTCTTGTTCAGTGTTTAAGCCACAGCACCAGCTTCCGGAAGAGCTTCAGTCCATCCTGAGAGTAATGGGCTGGCAGAGAGGCACGCTCGGGATGGGGCATCAAACCCAGGACCAAGCCGGTCTCGTCGGTTATCCCCGCCACGCCGTCCGGAGCGCCATTGGGATTGCACGGGTACTCCATGGTGCAGTGGCCCTGCTCATCGCAGTAGCGAAACACGACCGCCGGGGGCGTGGCGCCGGCTTCACAGATCAGCGGCCGTCCTTCGGCGTGGGCTGAGGGCATGTCGAGAATCTGTCCGGCGAGCCCTTCGGTCCACATGCACTTCTCGTCTGAGACCAGCAGGCGAACCTTGCGATCTTCGAAACGCGCCGATTGGTTTTCGATCAACGCCACCGAGCGCTGGCCCGGCGCGCGCCCGGGCAGGATGCCGGCTTCCGTTAATACCTGGAATCCGTTGCAGACGCCCAACATGGGTTTGTGCGCTGCGAGAAACTCCACCAACTGGTCGCGGAGTTGGGCCACCAAGGTGGTAGCGAAAATTCGTCCCGCCCCCAGGTGGTCGCCGTAAGAAAAGCCCCCGGGAACCACCACGGCCTGGAAATGCGAGAGACGCGTGCGCCCGTCCAGGAGGTCACGCAAGAGAACCAGCTCGGCTTTCCCTCGGGCCAGCTCGATGGCCGCCGCCGTTTCCTCGTGACAGTTGGTGCCGGGAGCGTACAGGATGGCTGTGATCGCCTGACTCATTCGACAACCTCGCGAAAAGGTTTGGCCCACCTTTCGGCCAGATTTGAAATGCTTTCCTGCCAGATGGTTTCTCCGCCCACGGTCAACGCCAGTTTGGGCTCCGCAGTTACCTCGCCCATGACCTGGTGAGGAATACCGGCGAAGGACTCTTCCACGTCGCAGTCAGCGGGAACTTCCAGCAGGACCGTGCCAATGAACTCCCCGAACAGCAGCCCGTCTCGGCGCCCGGGGATGGGCGTGTCGAGCTTTATCCGCGCGCCCAGACCCGAGCCGAAAGCCGCCTCGAAGAAGCGCAGCAAGCTGCCGCCTTCGGCGATCGCCGACCCGGAAACGTAGCCGCCTCGGGAGTGGAGACTCAGCAGAGCATCCCACTGGGCGCAAATCGAAGTCGCATCGTAGGCATCAAACAGGCGGTCACCCCGCTGGCCGTGACTATCCGCATACACGCTTCCCCCCAGGGCTTCCGGATCGACACGTCCCACCAAGACCAGCCTGTTCCCTGTCCGCTTGAATTCTTTCGTAACAATCTTCTTGACGTCTGGCACGCGGCCCAGGACCGCCACTACGAGCGTCTGCGGCACATCAATCTTTCGCCCCGCGCTTTCCATCGTGCCGGAGCTGGAGTCTTTGCCGGAAATGAATGGAATGCCAAGCTCGACGGAGAGGTCCGAAATGGTTTCGACCATCTGCTTGAGGTGCCAGGCCATTTCCGGGCGGACGCGGGGCGTATAAAAGTTGTCGCAAAGTGCCATTTCGCGGTAATGGGCGCCGGCCACCACGGCCTTGGTGATAGCCTCTATCATCATCAAGCGTGCCATCGCCGCCGGGCT
>JALHUF010000478.1 GCA_022866195.1 Terriglobia bacterium | reverse complement strand
TTGTCTGGTCTTGGCGGGAATTCTGTATCTGGGCCCCGGAAGGTTCCCCCAGTTTGCGCTGGCCGAGGGACAGGGACTGGAAGGCTCCGATAACGACGCCTTGGAGAAACAAAATGGAGCCTTTGAACGAATCGCTCAGACCGTCACGCCAGCCATTGTGAATATCCGCACCACCCAGATTATCAAAGTGCAGCAATCGCCGTTCTTCAGCGACCCTTTCTTCCGGCAGTTCTTTGGCGACCTGTTTGGTGGCCAGCTTGGCATCCCGCGCGAGCATCGGGAGCACGCGCTGGGCAGCGGCGTGATCGTCTCGCCGGACGGGTATATCGTCACCAACAATCACCTCATCGCGCGCGCTACCGAGATTGAGGTGTTGCTCGCTGACAAACGAGTTTTCAAGGCCAAGCTGGTGGGAACAGATCCCCGGACGGATGTGGCGGTGGTAAAGATCGAGGGCAAGAACCTGCCGCCCGCGTCCTGGGGCGATTCTTCTACCCTGCGCGTGGGGGCGGCCGTGTTGGCGTTTGGCAACCCCTTCGGACTCAATTTCACGGTCACGCGAGGAATCGTCAGCGCCGTGGGGCGCTCGGGCCTGGGAATCGAGCAGTACGAGGATTTCATTCAGACTGACGCGGCGATTAATCCTGGCAATTCCGGCGGCGCATTGGTCAACGTGCGCGGGCAGGTCGTGGGCATCAACACCGCCATCGTGAGCGCTGGGGCAGGACCGCAAGGCGGGGGCGGTTCGGTGGGTGTGGGTTTTGCCATTCCGGCCAACCTGGCCCGGCACGTGATGGAGAGCCTTATCAAGACGGGCAAGGTGGCGCGCGGCTACCTGGGTCTGGCTCCTGGCGACCTGAACGCGGCCCTGGCGCGCCAGTTCAAGGTTCCGGACATCGCGGGCGTGCTGGTGCAACACGTCGATGCCGGTTCGCCGGCGGATAAGGGTGGCGTGAAGCAGGGCGACGTCGTCCGCACATACAACGGACAGACCGTGGACAACTCCGATCGTTTCCGCTCCCTGGTGGCCAGCACCGACCCGGGAACTGAGGTTACGCTCGGCATCCTGCGCGACGGCCGATCGCTTACTCTCAAGCTGACGCTGGGCGAACAGCCGGCCGGCTTGGCGGGCGGAGGCGCCGGGCAGGCTCCCGCGGAGAGCACCTTGCGGGGGATTTCCGTGCAGGAGCTCACGCCCTCGATTCGCGAGCAGTTGGGTCTCGGGCCGCACACCCGAGGTGTGGTCATCAGCGATCTCGAGCCGGATTGCCCGGCGGCGCAACAGGGCTTGCAGCCGGGCGATGTGATTGAGAGCATTGATCGCCAGCCGGTTAGCTCCGTGCCGGAATTCGACCGTCTGGCGGCGCGGGCTACGGGCGATGTGTTGCTGCGCGTCAACCGGCAAGGCACTTCGGGGTTTGTCGGCATCTCGCCCAGCGAGCAATGACGCGGGCAGCGGCCGGCAAGGCGCGCCCGGGAACATTCGTCGCTGTGGACCAGCGCGGGGCGGAGCCAGGCGCGGGCGCAGGAATCCGAAATGAAGCTCCGCCTCAGGAGGCTCGCCATGCTTACCATTTACGGCGTGGCCGCGGGCTTGGTGCTGGTCGTGCTCTTGGTGCGCGTGTTCGAGAATCGTCTCATCTACTATCCTCCTCGCTACCCCGATGGATTTGCTGACCCCGCCAGCTACGGCCTGCGGGTGGAGGAAGTCTGGATAAGCACTGACGATGGGTTGAGACTGAACGCGTGGTTTCTGCCGGTGCCCGCCTCTCCCAAAGTTCTTCTCGTGTTGCACGGCAACGCGGAAAACATCGGTTACGGCCTGGCGCGTTTGAAATCCTTCGCGCAGCTCGGCACGAACGTGTTGGCGCTGGATTATCGCGGTTACGGCAAAAGCGAAGGCTCGCCGGATGAGGCCGGAATCTACCGCGATGCTGAGGCCGCCTATCGCTACTTGATCGAGATTCGGCAATTCCAGCCCAAGAACATTGTG
>JALHUF010000477.1 GCA_022866195.1 Terriglobia bacterium | reverse complement strand
CTGTCCCCACTTGGGAGGAACAATCCAGGCACCTGTTCCCCATTTTTTTCGCAGCGAATCCCCTGCCCTTTCCTAATGCGATGCTTATCAATAGGTTAGCGATCTCCGGGTTTGGCGCTTCTCGCGCTCAGACGTCCAGGGTTTCGTGCAGATAGCAATCAGGGTCGGCCGTGGTGCAACGCCAGACTAGCTGGTATCATAGGCACGATGGACTACAACAGCCCTGAACCTGTACCGCCTTCAGTCAAGGTCGCGCCCGCGCTTTGGGGAGCGGTAATCTCGCTGGCGCTTTTCCCTGCCGTGCTGAGCGGCCAAGGGGTGGGCCGCGATGCCCTGGCTAGCTTTCCGGCCGACACCCAGCAGTTGGCCTACGTAAACCTCGCCCAGCTTCGATCTATGCCGGAGTACCCGCAGATTCGCCGCCGGCTCCTGGACCGACAATTGCGCGATTTCCAGGAGTTCCTCCGCTCGATGGGTACCGACCCTGACAAAGACGTTGACGAGGTGGTGTTGGGCTGGCGCGGGGAGGCCTCGGGAGGGGCGGGCTTGTTTGGTCGTGCCGAGGGGCGCTTTGATCCCGAGCGCGTCCGCCGCTTCTTCGTGCAGCAGCAATTGCCCTTGCGGCAACACGCAGGACTGGAGCTATATGCCTATGGCGCTGGCGAGGACCCGTCCGACATCTTCTTTGCCTTTTTCAATTCATCTTCTGCGGCCTTTGGTCGTCTACGCGACCTGGAAGAGATCCTCGATGTGCGTGCAGGGGGCCGGCCAGCCCTGGACTCGAATGCGGAGTTTGTGGACTGGGAGGCCGAACTGGAAGGTTCATCGCCTCAGTGGGGTATCGCCACTGGCAAGGCAGCGGCCGGCCAAGCGGCACCCTGGTTGGCAGCCGGGGGAAAACTGGCAGTGGATCCGGGGGTAATGTTTAACCCCGTTCGTGCTGTTCTTTACCGTGTCGATTGGGGCAGCACAGTCAACGCACACATCGTGATCCTTTGCCAAGACAGCGATACGGCAGGTTCGCTTTCGGCATTGCTCAATGTCTGGCGTGACTCGCGTCAGAGAGGGGGGACCGAGGCTACACCCGGCGTCAACGCGCTCCTCCAAGGACTGGCGATACAAGCCAGCGGTTCGCGGGTCGAGCTGACCGCCTCTGGACCGATGGAAGCCATTGACCAGATCCTGCACGGGCCCATGGGTGGTGGGGCGCCGTAGATTGGCGTCGAGGAGGGAGCTGCATAATCGGCGCCGGATGACGACTGCTAGCGCCAGCGCGTGCTGATGCTGGTGCGAAAGCGGGATCAGGCTGTCGTGGCGGCGTCCCACGGGTTACCTCCGGGCTGAGGATTGGGGCCAGGGCTTAGGATGCCGAAGAAGATACATCTCATCCCACTGATCTCCGAAAGGATCCACAGGCTAGATAGCAGACGCCAGGCGCGAGGTCAAACTAGTCTCAGGGGGCAAACGCCATTCCCGTTGCGAGAGCCGGAGGCGACAAGCACCGAAGACGCAGGCCATGCAGCTCAGCCCAGGCCGGGGTTCGCCAGGTTGCGATAACAGGTGGGGCAGGATAACATCGCACCCCTGATGAGGTCGAATGTCGGTCAATCCCGGAGACGGCTTAGGTTCCGGCTCGCCCTCTTGGTGTGGCCAGTGGCTGCCTTGCTCCTGGCCACGCCGCTCTATCAGAGCCGCACCAGCCTGGCTCCGTCGCCGCTTGCGGGCAGTGTGCGCCTGGAGAACATCGCAGCCTCGGCCGGGGTGGGATTTGTCCTGCACAATAGCGCCACCCCTTTCAAGTATCAAATCGAGCCGATGGTGGCGGGCGTGGCGATCTTTGATTACAACAACGACGGGTATGAGGACATCTACTTCGTGAACGGCGCCGGAATTCCGGAACTCATGAAAACTGGTCCGGAGTACTACAACCGGCTCTATCAAAACAACGGCAACGGCACCTTCACTGACGTCACCGCCCGCGCCGGCGT
>JALHUF010000476.1 GCA_022866195.1 Terriglobia bacterium | reverse complement strand
ATTCTTCCTCTCTCCAAGTCGGCGCCGAGCTGGCGGCATTCGGGCGCTTCCCGAATTGGCCTCGGAGTCGTTCGCGGCCAATTTGAAGGTAGCCGCACGCGACAGCACTGGCGCTAGACGTGGGACGAATCATCACACCTCAGGCGACATGATTGTTGGTCTTCGGGTAGAAAGGCAATAGACGGCGGCTTTATTCGCCCTTTAATTTTCCTTTCCGCGCATCTCGCTGATATGATAAAATTAACTGCTACTTGACCAATAGCAGCCTTCCCTCCACCCGTAATTGGAGCCGGACAATGTCGCACGTCGTCCGCTTCGACTGCTTCGAGGTTGATCTGGCCGGCGGCCAACTCCGCAAGCGCGGTATCAGGATTGGTCTCCGCGATCAGCCTTTCCAAGTGCTCGCCTCGCTGCTGGAGCACCCCGGACAAGTGGTCACCCGCGATGACCTGCGCCGGCGGCTTTGGCGCGACGACGTGTTCGTTGACTTCGACAACAGCCTAAACATCGCCATTGCCCGCCTGCGTACAGCGCTGGGCGACTCAGCCGAGCATCCGCGCTTTATCGAGACGCTGCCGAAGCGGGGGTATCGGTTTATCGGCAATGTGTCTCCACTGCCTTCGCCAGCGGAAGCAGGGACGGTACGCAGGCCCAGGCTGGCGGTGCTTCCATTCGAGAATTTGAGCGGCGATCCGGCGCAGGAGTACTTCAGCGATGCCATGACCGATGAAATCATCACCGCGCTGGCGAGCCTGGCGCCGGAGCAATTGGCAGTGATTGCCCGCACCACGGCCATGCATTACAAGGACAGCCACAAGGATGTGGCCCGAATCGGCCGCGAGTTAGGCGTGGACTACGTCGTAGAAGGGGCTCTCCACCACACCGAAGAGCACACTGCAATCAACGTGCAACTCATTCAGACCAGCGACCAAGCGCACCTGTTTGCCAGGAGATATGAGGTGGAGTTGCGCGACATTTTCCACATGCAGCGCTCCGTCGCCCAAGACATCGCCACGCACATCCCATCAATTGCCAACAGAGTTCGCGGGGAGCAGGTCACAAGGAAGCCGACGGAGAATCTCGCGGCCTACAAGGAGTACATTAAGGGCCGCTACGAGATGTGGAAGTGGACGCCGGAGGGCGCGGGGAAAGCGAAGCAGCACTTCGAAGCGGCGCTCGCTCACGATCCTAGCTTCGCGCTGGCCTGTGATGGCCTCGCCAATCTCTACTGGTACCTGGGTTTTTGGGGATTTTTGCCGCCCGATGAAACGGAGCCGATTCGGAGGTTCTACGCGCTGCGGGCCGTCGAACTCGATCCTACCTTGGCCGAAGCGCGCTGCTTACTCGCCTTTCATCCCGAGAAAAGCAATTACGTCGGGCCCTATTCTTACAACTGGGCGGAACCCGAGAAGCAGATGGCGCACGCGCGAGACCTGAACCCAAATTCACCCCTGATTCGGGTGAGGTACGCGAGCGTCCTGCTGGTGCTCGGGCGCACTGCCGAAGCAGCTGCGGAGCTCGAATGTGCGCTCGAATTCGACCCACTGTCACTGGAGGTGCGCTTCTGGCTAGCGGAGGTGCTT
>JALHUF010000475.1 GCA_022866195.1 Terriglobia bacterium | reverse complement strand
GGTGGGGTTCCCCTCCACCAAGCAGGAGAGAATTGAGGGGCTGGCGGCCATGCGGAAGACCTTCGACTATTATCACCAGGCTTCCGCCCACATGAAGTACCGCATCGCTAAGCCCGAAGTGCACGTGTTCGGCGACGTGGCCGTCGCCACCTTCTACTGGACTGTCGAGCTGGGCACAGGCCGTCCCCGGCACACCATCCGCGGCCGCGGCAGCCACGTCTTCGCCAAACACGACGAGGAGTGGCTGATCGTGCACGAACACTTCTCGCGCGCCCACTAAGGTATGGAAGGGCCTTCACACCCCTCCCGAGTTCCCTGGTGAGGATTCCGTAGCCTTGCGCGCAAACTTTTGCATCCCTCCAGTGCCGGCTGCTGCTCGCGCCAGATCACTGCGCCAACAGAGGGAAGTACCTCCAACCTAATCTGGCGTCAAGAACCATGCTGGCCGCTGGAAGGTCGGCTTCTTGCCTCCTTGGGCGTAATAGTCTGCAAGCCCGTAGATCGCCTCGATGATGCGTCCAAGGTCCTCAAACTGGATTAACTTCGCTTCATCAGTAGGCTGGTGGTAGTCCGAATGAAATTCCGTCATGAACTGGACGAAGGGTATGGAAAAGCGTGCAAAGTGGTAGCTATCTACGAAATAGACCAGTCTCCACGTGGGATGTGAATCCGGCAGGACATCGATCTGGCTTTGTTTGCCTAATTCAACAGCTCTCGTGAATATTTCATCGCATCCAGTTGCAATAGCGTGGACAGTCCCCGTCGAGCGGCCCACCATATCTGCATTGATATTCGCCACAATGCGGTCATTTGAGACAAGAGGATGAAGGGAGTAGTAGGCTGAGCCCAAGAGGCCCATCTCTTCGCCACTGGTGAAAACAACCATAACACTCCTCCGAGGAGCGGCGCTGGATGCGAGCAGCCGGGCAACTTCAAGTACCGCTGCAGTCCCTGAAGCATTGTCATCTGCGCCGTTATAGATTCCATCCTGACCGGCAGGCACCTCACGCGAGCCAACATGATCGTAGTGGGCAGTGAGCACAACCCACTCGTCCTGAGGCGCGGGATCACTTCCGCGAAGAACGGCCACCACATTCTGCGCTTTGCTTTCCGTAAGTTCTGTCTCAATACGCAGCTCTATTGACGCTGCCAGGGGACGAGCTCGTTGTTTTTGACTGGGAAGACGCTGCTTCCATTCTGCATACGTTCCGCCTGTGATCTTCGCCAAAGTCCTGTCAAACTCCGTGGGAGTGATAGCTAATCCAGAGGATCCTGCAATAGTTAGCTTCCCTTTAAACTCAGGAAGAAAGGCCATAGGAACCTTGGAGTATTCCCGGAAGAGGGCAACCTCGGCGCTCGGAGGAGACCCGGCTGGGGCTTCGAACTCTTCACTTACATAAACAAGCAAAGCGCCATTGCGAACCGCAACGTGAACCATTTTGCCCACAGCCTTGTCGAATGCGTGGACCGCAAGTGGATCGAGCTGCCAAGGCGCACCGAGGAGGGCTACCGAAGCTTTGTTCCGGAGGTCCACGTCTGCATAGTCGTCCACGCCTCGCTCAGGCGCAAAAACACCGTATCCTGCAAAGACCAAATCGTATTTGATCGGCGTTCTAGACGGGTCCATCCCAAAAGGGAGAAAGACGAATTTTTGCGGATCCAGCTCCACTCCGTTGATGGAAATCCGGTAGCGAGTTTCTTGAGGAGAGAAAGTTCGAACCGCGTAAGTCTGGAAATAACTATCGCCATTTCCTGGCTGCCAGCCGGCGGCGCGAAGTTCGTTCGCGAGATAAAGGGCAGCGATATCCAGGCCTCGGCTTGGTGTCCCGCGTCCCTCAAGCAGATCGTCCGCCAGGAAACGGACCGTCGCCTCGGCCCGCCTCTTGGAAACATCATCTGCAACAAGGGGCAAGGCCAAGCCCAGAGTGAGCCCGAGTACAAGCATCTTCTTGATGGAATTCATGCGGCATCTCTCCTTCCCGTCTCGCTTTTCGAAAAGAGTCCTCTCTCCGCTAAAGTCATAGGCCAGTGTTCCTGTTCTGGAATCCTAGACAGGTGGAAGTATACGCCGAACCGTCTGCGGCTGCGCTATCATGAGTGGCCACGCGCCCGGCAGGGCGGCAGAGCCGTTAGTCTCTTGGCGAGTTACGATTGTTGCGGCTGGGGCATGCCTAGCCCGTCGGCAGACTCAGTCCTCTTGTTTCCGGGGCGGCGGATGAAAGAAGCCAACCCTACAATCGAATGGTTGCTCGGAGGTGACCCCGCCATCCGCTGGAACACGCTGCGCGCCCTGCGCGTCCTCCAGTGGTGGGAGCGCAGCCAGCGGCCCGGCACCCCCGGAACGAAAGTTGACACTGGCGAGGCGTAGTGCTAGTTTGCCTGTGCTCGGTCGCTCTTTGAAAACTCTGGTTCCCGTGGTGGCCCCGATTCTGGATCGGGGACAAAAGGAAAGGCCGTGCAAATCGGCTGCGGTCCCGCCACTGTGATCGGCGAGCCGAATCCTCTTTAGCCGTGAGGCCAGCCACTGTCCCGACGCGTCGGGATGGGAAGGCGGAGGATGGGGCGATGACCCGAAAGCCAGGAAGCCTGCCCGGGAACTCCGACTTAGCCTAACTCTTCGACGGAAAGAGTCCTGGGGAGAATCGCCAAGGCCTTCCGATTCCGGTTCGAGGAATTGGGAGGCTTTTTTATTTTGTGCGCCATTTTCCCCAGCTCCTTCCGCCGAAGCGCCCCGTCGCGTGAACGGGGGAAGGAGGCGTGCAGTGGAGTTGAAAGTTGAAAGTCGAAAGTTGAAAGTCAAAGGTCCTACATTCGTTGTATCGTCCAAGCGTCGTACGTCTGGCCCACAACGTACCTACTTAGTAGCATTCCTGTTGGGATTCGTGATTCTCTTCGCGAGCGCGGGGCCGGCGGCGCGGGCGGCGACACTCGATGGGACCGTATTTGACCCGAGTGGCCGCGCGGTCCGCGGCGCGCGGGTAAGCCTGCTCACCCCCCTCGTGCCACTCGAAGAGTGCCAGACGGACGCCCGCGGGCGCTTCGAGTTCAGTGGCCTGCGCGGCGGGACGTATCGGCTGGTAGCGACGGTGCCGGGTTTCGCGGTCACTCCAGTCCAGGTCAAGCTGGGCGAGCGCGAAATGCAGACGGTGGACCTGCGTCTCGCGCTCAGTGCCGTCCAGGAGCACGTCGTGGTCTCTGCCACGCTGGGCGGTGCGCTCTCACCCCAGGTAGGCTCCTCTATCGACGTTCTCACCCGCCGCGACCTGGACGAGCAAGGCGCCCAGGCCGTGTTCGAAATCTTGCGCGAGGTTCCGGGCGTGGCAGTCAACCAGACCGGCCGGCGCGGCGGCGTGACGGGCCTCTTCATCCGCGGCGGCAATTCCAACTACAACCTGGTAATGCTGGACGGGATGCAGGTAAACCAGTTTGGCGGAGACTTCGACTTTGCCTCACTTCCCGTAGACGGTGTGGAGCGCGTGGAGATCACCCGCGGCCCGCAGAGCGCCCTCTACGGTTCGAATGCAGTGACCGGCGTCATCAACATTGTG
>JALHUF010000474.1 GCA_022866195.1 Terriglobia bacterium | reverse complement strand
CTCACGCACAGCGCGCACCCCGTGCAGTCTTCGGGCGCCACCTGCAAGCTGTACAGCAGGTCGTCGCGCCCGAATTCCGGGCCCCGGTACTTGGTGTAAACGAACGTCGCGGGTGCGTCCTTCACGTCGGCGGCGGTGAACACTTTGGCGCGAATGGACGCGTGCGGACAAACGATCACGCACTTGTTGCACTGAATGCAGACCTCCGCGTCCCACACCGGAATCTCCAGCGCGATGTTGCGCCGCTCCCATTGCGCCGTGGCGCTGGGGAAGGTGCCATCCACCGGGAAGGCGCTCACCGGCAACAGGTCGCCATCGCCCGCGACGATTCTCGCCGTCACCTTCTGCACGAACTCCGGCGCTTCCTCGGGCACGGGCCGCCGGATGTCGAAGCTGCTCGTCACCTGCTCCGGGACCTTGACCTCGTGCAGGTGATCGAGCGTCGCGTCCACGGCGGCGAAGTTCTTCTTCACCACAGCTTCGCCGCGCTTGCCGTAAGTCTTCTCAATGGCGTGCTTGATGGCGGTGATGGCTTCCTCGCGCGGCAGCACGCCCGAGATGGCAAAGAAGCAGGTCTGCATGATGGTGTTGATGCGCACGCCCATGCCGGTGTCCTTGGCCACCTGGTAGGCGTCGATGACGAACAGGCGCAGCTTCTTGCTGATGATCTGCTGCTGCGCCGTGCGCGGCAGATGGTCCCAAATCTCCGCGGCTCCGTAGGGACTGTTCAGCAGGAACGTCGCCCCGGGCGCCGCGGCGCGCAGCATATCGAAGCGTTCCAGAAACGAGAACTGGTGGCAGGCTACAAAGCTCGCCCGGCTAATCAGGTAGGTCGAGTGGATGGCCTTGGGGCCAAAGCGCAAGTGGGAGACGGTGATCGCCCCGGCTTTCTTCGAGTCGTAAACGAAGTAGCCCTGCGCGTTGCTTTCTGTCTCTTCGCCGATAATCTTGATAGAGTTCTTGTTGGCGCTCACGGTGCCGTCGGCACCCAGGCCGTAGAACAGCGCCCGCACCGTCTTGGGATCTTCCGTGGAAAACTCGGGATCAAAATCCAGGCTGGTGTGGGTAACGTCATCCACGATGCCCACGGTGAAGTGGTTCTTGGGTTTCTCCGCGGCGGCGTTATCGAACACCGCCTTGACCATGGCCGGGGTGAATTCCTTCGACGAGAGCCCGTAGCGGCCGCCGATAATCCTGGGTGCGGTGCGGAACGGCGCCTGGCCGCTCGCGATCGCTTCGCTCACCGCGGTCACCACGTCCACGTACAAGGGCTCGCCCGCCGCGCCCGGTTCCTTCGTCCGATCCAGCACCGCCAGCGTCTTCACCGTGGCCGGCAGAGCGGCAACGAAGTGCTCAACCGAGAAGGGCCGGTAGAGCCGCACCTTCAACACGCCTACTTTCTCGCCCTGCGCCATCAGGTATTCCACCGTCTCCTGGGCCGTCTCCGCGCCGGAACCCATCAGCACCACCACGCGCTCGGCATCCGCAGCGCCCACGTAATCAAACAGGTGATATTGCCGCCCCACCAGGCGCGCGAACTTGTCCATCACGTTCTCGACAATGGTGGGCGCGGCCAGGTAATAAGGATTGACCGTCTCCCGCGCCTGGAAGAAGACGTCGGGGTTCTGCGCCGTGCCGCGAATGAAGGGCCGGTCAGGCGAAAGCGCCCGGGCGCGGTGCGCGCGCACCAATTCATCTTCAATCATGGCGCGCAGATCGGCTTCGTTGAGCTGCTCCACCT
>JALHUF010000473.1 GCA_022866195.1 Terriglobia bacterium | reverse complement strand
TATCCTCTTCCTCTTCTTCCCGGTAGTCGGAGGAGAGTTCGTCCCCGTAGTCCTCCAGATCGCCACCCGGCTCTTTGTGTATATCAAACGCCATGAATCCCTCCTCCTGAGTTCTGCGACTGAGAACGAATAATGTGTAGTTGACGATGCGCTCGGCCCGCAGGCTCGCAGCCTGTGGCTCTCTCAGCGAGGCAGATGTATACCACACGATTTCTCCTGTCAAGGGCAATAGTGGGTTTTGCCGTCGGATGGGGCATCAACGCGGCGGCGTGGGGGCAACTGTGGCTGACGGGGAAGATACCTTGGACCTAGTTCCGGCCTGGGAGCTCCCGGCGGGGGAGGCTTGCTTGGCGGCCTGCGGTTTGGGCGCGGTGGCGGCGCGCCGGCGAACGCGAGAACGACGGGAGCCGCCGCTGCCGCCGGTGGCGGCGTAAATCTTCAGTTTCTTGCCGGCCACCAACTGCGCACTCTGCAACTTGTTCCAGCGGCGAAGCTGGTAGGGGGTGACGTCAAAGCGGTCGGCAATGCGCTCCAGAGTGTCGCCAGCTCTGACGCGGTACCAGAAGGGGCGGCGCGGCCCGCGCTCGCGGACCCGGGCCAGCGAGGCCTCATTGCCAGGGGCCAGAGGCAGCACGAGGCGAGAACCCGCGACTAGGACGCTGCCTCGCTCCAGCCCGTTGGCTGCCCCCAGAGCTACCGGCGAGAGGCGATATTTCTTTGCCACCTCGGCAACCGTGTCACCTTCCGCTACCTTGTGGATGCGCCACCAGATCCGTTTGTCGGGGGGCACCGCGGCGATGGCCTGTTCGTAAGTTTCGCGGCTGCCGGGAGGCAAACTCAGAACGAATTCCGGATCGTTTGCCGGCGTCGTCCAGCGCAGGAGGCCCGGATTCAGGCGAATCACTTCCTCCACCGGGCGGTCAATGAGCTGGGCCACCAGCCGGAGGTCAGTGGGAACGCTGACCACTATCTGCTCGGTCTGGAGCGGCGGGTCCGGCTGGATGGTGAACCCATAACCCTGGGGATCTTTGGCAATCAGCGCGGTGGCGATGATGATGGGCACGTAGTTCTCGGTATCTACGGGCAAGGCATGCAATTGCCGCAGCATCCAGAAGTCCGCGTACCCCGTCTTCTCAATGGCCCTCTGCACATTGACGGGGCCACAGTTGTAAGCTGCCATGGCCAGATACCAGTCGCCAAACTGCTGGTAGAGGTCCTTGAGGTGGCGGACGGCTGCGGCGGTGGATTTCACTGGATCCTCGCGTTCGTCCACCCAGCGGTCTTTCTTCAGCCCATACTCGACGGCGCGTCCCAACATCAACTGCCAGATGCCCTTGGCTCCCGCGCGGGAGAGGGCGAAGGGATTGAAGGCGCTTTCCGCAGCGGCCAGGTAAACCAGGTCTTGCGGCAAACCCTCTTTGCGCAGCGCTTCTGAAAACAGCGGCTGGTAAAGGCCCACGCGCTTCAGAACGGTATTGATGAACCCTGACCCTCTCCCCTGGAAATAGGTGATGACCCCGTCTACATAGTCGTTAGAGACCAGCGGCAGGTCAGAGCGAACCGACCGGATCTCCTCTTGGACGCGTGCCTTGACCTTGGGGTCAACGGGAAACGTGAGGCCGGCGAAGGATTCAATGGGCGCGGGCTCGTACTTGTGCTCGCTGAACGTGTCGCCGCGTTCCACCAACGCCACCTCAAGGCCGTGGATGTTTTCGACCAGCTTGTCGAACTCGGCGCTCAGGCGTTCGTCGCTGGAGACGTCGAGTTTCGACTCCAGCAGCAGGCTGAGCGACTGGTCGAATTCTTGCCGGGCCTTGTCCAGGTTGCCGGCGCGGTAGTCGCGCAGGCCGGCGGCATAGACGTTCTCCGCGTCGGCGATCAGCAAGTCAACGATGTCCGGCTGAGGGGCTCTCTGAGGGGGAGGTGCAGGTTCGGGCGGAGGGGCACGCAGTTGCGCCGGAGGCGGAGCCGCCGGAGGTGGCTGCACACTGGCCTTCCGCTTACCCCCCGTTCCGCAGGAGGCAAGGGCAAGGACGACGGCCATCAAACCCAGGAGTCTAGGCTTTCCCACCCACGTTCCCCAGCACCCGAAAGT
>JALHUF010000472.1 GCA_022866195.1 Terriglobia bacterium | reverse complement strand
TCGGAAGACGCGGGATGGGAGAAGGTCCACCCGGACGCAGCGACGCTATCCGGGCATTCTGTTCAAGGAGTGAATTAAGATGCAAACTGTTCTGCTGCGAGAGCAGGGCTGGGGAGCAAGCCTGCGAGCTTGGTGGGACCGATTCCAGCGCCACGGCGGCAGTGTCCTACGGCACCTCACACTCCCCCGGATGAGCAACGCGGCACTGCTGCTCACCGAATACGCACTCCGGCGGACCGAGCTCGACGCCGGGCCCGTCGTGATCAAGATTGAGCCGACCAATTTCTGCAACTTCCGGTGTCCGGGCTGCCGGACCGGCACGGGCGAGGACACGGGCCCGAAAGGGATGGTCGATTTCGAAAACTTCAAGAAAATGGTCGATCGGATGTCCCGCTACGTGTTCAAGGTCATCCTGTACATGTGGGGTGAGCCGTTCATCAATAAGAATATTTTCAAGATGATCGAGTATGCCTCGAAGAAAAACCTCTCAGTGCAAATCTCGACCAATATGAACGTATTTCGTCCTGAGATCGACGCGCCCAAGTTGGTTGATTCGGGGCTGGAACACATGATTGTTGCTCTCGATGGTGTGTCCCAGGAAATCTACAAAATCTACCGTGTCGGAGGACAAGTACAGAAAGTAATTCAAAATGTTGAAGCCATTGTGGCGGAGCGGCAGAAGCAAAAGAAACGCTTTCCGTTCATCGAACTGCAGTTCATCGTTTTCCCGCACAACCGGCATGAAGTGCCCCAGGTTCGTGAGCTTGCGCTTCGCCTGGGCGTGGATCGTTTGACGTTCATCCAAAGCCAGACGCGCGACGAGGCCATGGTCCGCGAAGGCAAGCCGGTGCAACCGGACAAGTGCAGCGCCTTATGGTTAATGGCATGTTTCAACTGGAATGGAAGTTTCTCGCCGTGCTGCGATTCCGTTGACGACAGTTTCGGAAACACCCTGGAGGAAGATTTCGATTTGCTTTGGAACAGCGAGAAAATCATCAAGTCACGGTCGTTGCACACGCAGCGTCCGATTGTTGGTGGTCCTCCTACGAAATGCTCACGCTGCCGCATCTATCGGGGATATGTAACGTTTCTGCCCAGGGAGAAGCCCGCGCCGCTGGTCCAGATTGGTGATCAGCGCGCATTGCAGGCGGCCGGGGAGGCTGAAGCCCAACTTAAAGGCAGCGGCACGGAGGACTGACTGTGGCTCCAGCGACGCTCCAATGGACCGGAAAAGCAGCGCAGCATACGCAGCGCAGTCTCAGAGTCGTGGTCATCGATGAGTGCCTCCCTTATCCCCCTGACGTGGGGAGATTCGTGCGAACCTGGAACCTATTGCGTCGCCTGGCCGGATGCCACAAGATCTCGCTACTCTGTTACGGCGACCCGGAATCCGAAGCTTCGTGGCCGGTGCGGGGGGCGGGTATTTCCTTGCATATGGTGCGCCCGTTCCCGGCGCCTCGGGGCGCTCGCCTGTACGGAGGGCTGCTCGCCAATGTCTTCTCGCGGTACCCATACTCCGTCTGGAAGCACTACACCCGGCGTTACGAAAACCGGCTGCGAGAGGTCTTGCGAGACGGCCCGTTTGATCTGGTGCACTGCGAGTGCACGGTTTATGCACGATTCCTGCGGGTGGTTGACAAGCTTCCGACGCTGGTTATGGCTCACAACATCGAGTCGCAGATCCTCTACCGCCGGGCCCAGCAGAGCCGGACAATTGTCGAGCGCATCTTTTTTGGTCTCCAGGCGCGCAAGATGGAGTCCTTCGAGCGCGAGGTCCTGCGGCGGGCCGACTGGGTTACTCTGGTTACGGAGCTGGATGCCGAGCAGGTGCGCGCTTGGGGTGTGCAGAAGACTTCGGTCGTGGAAAATGGCGCAGATGTGGACCAATTCGTGCCCCTTGAAGGTAAGTGCGATAGCGACGAGGTTCTGTTTCTGGCGGCGCTGGATTGGTACCCCAACCTGGACGCCCTGGACTACCTGCTCAAAGATATCCTTCCGCTGGTCCGGCAAGCTAGCCCAAGCGCGCGACTGCGTATTGTAGGCCGACGCCCTCCTGCGGGGCTCAAGGAGTGGATCGCCCGCTGTCCTGGGGTAGAGCTTGTCGGTGAAGTCGCTGACGTGCGTCCTTTCCTGACCCGAGCCGCCGTGGTGGTAGTTCCGCTCCGAATCGGTGGGGGGAGTCGAATCAAGATTCTCGAGGCTTTGGCCATGGCGAAAGCCGTAGTCTCAACTTCCATCGGTGCTGAGGGCTTGGCGGTCAAGGATGGCGTGCACCTTTTGCTCGCTGATGCACCGTCGGATTTCGCCGCTCGGACAGTGGGATTGCTGAAGTCATCCGAGGAGCGCCTCCGCCTGGGAGAGAACGGGCGCAAGCTCGTCGTGGAACGCTATAGTTGGGATCAAATGGCAAGGGCGCTGGAGTCGGCTTGGCTGCGGGCTTCTGGGGAGAGCGTGCTGCGCGGGCCACAGCGATCCCGACAATAGCTATGTCGGTGACCTTTAGGGGAAACTCTGGCGGGTACCCGCTTAGTGCGAGTATGCCTGCTGCGATGAATCGGGCGAACCGGGATGCTGCGAGGAGTGGACGAGTCTAGACAAGAGCGTGAAAGGGAGTTTCATAATCAGGAGTATGCGGAGGATGATCGAGAGCCAGTGCTCAAGTATTATTCCGTCACCGGCAGCATCATAAGCGCTTATGAGCAGCACCTTTTTTCTTACTGCCGCAATCGGAAGGTCCTTGATTATGGATGCGGGCGGGGCTCCGATACATGCAAATTGGCGGAGCACGGCGCGGAAGTTGTGGGGATAGATATCTCGGATGTCGGCATCCAATTGGCCAGAAAACAAGCTGAGGAGGACGGCTTAGCGGAAAACATTGTGTTTTCGGTGGGAGACTGTGAGTCCCTGTGCTTTGCGGATGACAGCTTCGACATGCTTTGTGGGAAGGATATTCTCCATCATCTTCAGTTGGACAAGGCGATGCGGGAGGCAACCAGAGTTCTAAAGCCTGGGGGCAGAGCCGTGTTCTTGGAATCCCTGGGCTATAACCCGGCCATCAATCTGTACAGACGGGTGACTCCTCAGTTCCGAAGCGCAGACGAGCATCCTCTCAAGAAGAAGGATTTGAGGCAGATCGAAAAATCCTTTGAAAATGTCAGTTATGAATTCTTCTATCTATTTTCGCTACTGGCTGTGCCGTTTCGAAACAGCAGATATTTCCCGCTGATCCTTAGGTGGTTAGAGAATATCGACCAGAAGATTTTTAATTGGTTACCATCACTCAGGCTGATGGCTTGGCTAGTCATCATCACCTGTGAGATGCCGAGGAAGGCGGGACTGGCGTGAGACGCGATTGGGGCCCCGCCACATCTGGACCGCCGCTGTCATTTCAGATTCCGGTAACCGGTGGGGCTCGAAAGGTACTTCCGAAATGCGCCCTTGGGACTTGGTAGGAGGGCTCGAAGAGTTCAAGGCCTCAGAATTCTGGCGCGGCGTCTAATGTTCGGTTTGGGGACGGATGAATTGCTGAACAATGGCGGAGCCACCGTACCGGCAGGCAAACGGCGCTAGGTTCCTCATCGACCGGCATAGAGAGGACCGGGCCGTTGAGGGGCTGGAATTTGGATGGGAAGGGTTCTGCAATCTTGGGAAGCAGAGCAATTATTAGAGCAGTTTCTGCAAAACAGGAGGCGCAGGCGAACCCGTGAGCCAGCCCGTCCGCATTCTCCACTTGCGTCCCAGCAGCTTCGTGGGGGGGCCGGAGCGCCAGTTGCTCCACTATGCAGAGCTCGACCGCGTGGGTCTGACCGAAACCATCCTTGGGACTTTCGTAGGCGTACACGAAGGACGCGAGTTCCTAGAAGCGGCTAAGGAACATGGGTTTCAAACCCTTGCCCTGCCGACAGGATCGCTGGGAGACTACAGAGCGACATTCGCTCTGATGCGGTTCCTCAAGGAACGCGAGATATCGCTCCTTTGCACGCATGGCTACCAAGCGGACATTCTGGGTGGAATCGCGGGTTTGGCTCGTCGCGTGCCGGTGGCTTGTTTCCTGCGCGGCTGGACAGGAGAAGACTGGAAGGTTCGGGTTTACGAATTAGCCGACCGTGCGTTTCTGGCTTTGGCGAAGCGGGTGGTCTGTCTTTCGCAGACACACGCTTCCCGACTCGCACGCTATCGCGTTCTGCGGCACAAGTTGCGAGTCGTGCTGAATGCGATTGAAAGCCGCTTCTTGGGCGAAGACCAACGTTTGCGCCTCCGCCAGGAAGTTCGGGCAAGACTGGGGCTTCCCGCCAACTGCATGGTGGTGGCTTCGGCCGGGAGGCTGAGCGCGGAGAAGGGAACAGTATTTCTTCTGCAAGCGGTCCCTGAGCTTCAACGTCGGTTCCCTGATGCACGTTTCGTCATCTTCGGGAGCGGTCGGCTGCGTGGGCAGTTGGAGGGGATGGCAAAGGGTCTCGGGATGAGCGCAGCAGTGCTTTTTGCCGGCCATGTGCCGGACTTTCCGTTGTTGCTGCCGGGGATCGACCTGCTCGTAAACCCTTCCTTGGCCGAGCAGATGCCCAACGTCGTTCTTGAAGCGATGGCTGCCGCAGTGCCGGTGGTCGCTACCGCCGTGGGCGCCGTCAAAGAAATTGCGGGGGACGGCAATACCCTAGTCTCGGTTCCTCCGGCAGATGCGGCGGCCATTGCCCGGGCAGTGCGGGACCTCCTGCTTGATCCTGTGCTTGCCGGCGCCATAGGTCGCGCCGGCCAGAAGCGAGTGCAGGAAGCTTTCTCGCCAGCCCGGCAGGGAATGCAACTCCGCGCCCTATACGAAGAATTGATTCCGGCTCTGGCGCCAGTACGGGCCACGCCTGGCACGAGATCACGAGGTGGTCACTAGGATGGCGAGGACCTTGGACATGCCTGATCCCGCCGCATCCTCGGCCATGCCTGCCGGGGCGTCGTCGCTTCCCCTGATTTCCGTCGTCGTGCCCGTGCGCAACGAAGGGGCGCACTTGCCATCGCTGTTCGAAGACCTGGTGAAGCAGCAATATCCGCCCGATCGGTATGAGATTCTGGTAGCGGATGGCAATTCTACGGACAGGACAAGAGAAATTGTCGAGCGCTACGCGCGCGAGTCCGTACCCCGAGTCTTGTGGCTTCCCAACCCGCGTCAACTCTCCAGCGCAGGCAGGAACGTAGGGGTGGAAGCCAGCCGCGGCGAGCTGATTCTCTTTATTGATGGGCATTGCCGGATTCCCAGCCCGACTCTGTTCTTGGACACGGCGCGCATCATGCAGGCTACGGGCGCGGACTGTCTCTGTCGGCCGGTGACTATCCAGATGCCTGGGAACACGTGGTTTCAAGACGCTGTGGCCCGCGTGCGGGCAACCTCCCTCGGCCACGGTCGCGATTCCACTATTTACGCCACGGACTTTGAAGGGTTTGTGAATCCCACCAGCGCCGGGGCCTTCTATCGGCGCGCAGTCTTCGATCTCGTCGGAATGCACGACGAACGCTTCGACGCCTGCGAAGATGTCGATTTCAATTATCGTGTCTTCAAGGCAGGGTTGCGGTCTTACCTAAGCTCGCGCTGCGCCATTTCCTACCGGCCCCGTTCGAGTCTTCGGGGGCTGTTCAAACAGGTCGTCCGCTACGGGCGAGGTCGGGTTCGTTTCGTGCGCAAACATCCCGATGCGCTCACCATTTCGCAACTTGGTCCCGCTGCGTTTGTGGCGTGGCTGGCGGGCGGCGTCATAGCGTCGTGTGTGTCAACGTTCGCGGCGAAGGTTTTCCTGGCGACCCTTTTGCCTTACGTCGGGCTTGTACTTGTATTTTCCGGCTGGTTGGGACTGCGGCACGGGTGGCGCTATCTGGTTGTCGCCCCCGCTGTTTATCTGGCCGTACATGTTGGCCTCGGCATGGGCTTCTGGACCGAGGCGGGACGGCCCGTTCTGGAGTGGTTGCGCGCCAAGCCAAAGCGCTCGGCAACGCGTCCCGTCTCTCGGAGCGGAGCCCGGCACATCCCGGGAAGTGAGGAGTAACGGGTGTCTGGTGTGAAGCATAGAATTGCCGGACTCCTGGGCGGCATGCCCCTCCTAGGCCGAGCATTCGACTGGCTGCGGGCCACGGGCGCTCCTGTTTTCATGTTCCATCGCGTTCTGCCGGAGGGCGAAGCCAGTTACGACCCGGAACTGGTCACCTCGACCAACCTGTTCGGCGCCTTTCTTGATTGGGTCGGTGAGCGGTATCGCGTGGTGGCCGTGGACGCGCTCGCCCGGCGGCGTCAGCACCCGAAGGATGGGGGAGCGCCCCTCTGCGCCATCACTTTCGACGATGGCTGGCGCGACAACTTCCTCCACGCCCTGCCCTTGCTCCGACAACGCCAATTGACGGCAACGATTTTCCTTCCCGTCCGGTTTATCGGGACAGAACGCCGATTCTGGCCGGAACGGCTGTGGGTCTGTTTGCAGGAACTCGACAACCGAAATGAGGCTGAGTCCACCCTCCAGACGGTGATGAGCAGTTTCCCATGGTGTCCGCAACTGCCGATCCGGGAGAAGAAGTTTGAGCGTCTGCGGCGCATCCTCCTGCACCGACCCAGTTGCGAGGCCGAGGAATTCGTGGACCGCCTGGCAACAGCTACCGGGCCTCTGGCCGCCCTGACGGGTCGCGCTTTCCTGGACTGGGCGGAGGTGGGAGCGATGCAGGATGCCGGCATAACGTTCGGTTCGCACACGCTCCACCATACGTTGCTGACTCGGGCCGAGCCGGCGATCGCGGAGCGGGAGATTCAGGAGTCTCGCCGCGAACTGACTGAACGCTTGGGTGCGCCACCCGTGGGATTTGCGTATCCCTGGGGGGCCACGGGCAGCTACATACGGGAACGCGTGAAGGCAAGCGGATACGAGTGTGCCGTCACCACGAGAGAAGGGATGGTTCGAGGCGGTTCTGACCCTTGGCTGCTGCCGCGCATTCCGATTAGCGACTCCTCGCTGCGCGACATCCGTGGGGGTTTCGGAGCAGGCCGCACCAACTTCTACCTCGCTTCCCGGGCCTTACGGAAAGCTGGGGCAAAGCGTTTGCTGCCCGAGGGGAAAACGCACCCCGCAGAGCGCCTGCGGTTGGCCTTCGTGATTGACGCGATAGATTCCTGGGAAGACGGCGGAACAGAGCGACAGTTGGGCAAGCTCATCGCGGTTCTCGACAGAAGACACTTCGAACCAGAACTCTTTTTTCTGCGCCCCTCTGCTCACTTGAGCCCTGATGATTTTCCCTGTCCTGTCCACCTGGCCAGTTCGAGGTCTGATTGGGACAGGTCGCGCTTGAGCACCTTGGCTCGTTTGGTTCACTTGTTTGAGCGAAGACGGCCTCACATCGTTCAAACGTTCTTTGGCAGTGGAACGTATTATGGTACGGTGGCTGCCTGGATAGCGCGGGTGCCCGTCATCGTGATCTCCCGGCGGAACGTGGGGCACTGGAAGACGGCTCTCGACCGGCTCGCTCTAAAAGTAGTCAACCGCCTGGCGGACGCTTGGCAGTGCAATTCCCGAACGGCTTTTGATTCGCTGGTGGACGAGGATGTACCCGCGGGCCGGATTGACATTCTCCCCAACGCTCTTGACCTAGAACGGTTCTCTGTTCCTGTGCCGGAGGAGCGCCTCGGGGCGCGGCAAGCGCTGGCTCTGTCACCCACGGCACCGGTGTTCGTTTCGGTGGCTACGTTGTTTCCCGTCAAGGATCCCCAAACCCTCATCGAGGCCGCGGCCCTGGTACGCCCCGCGCTTTCCGATGCGCAATTCCTGCTGGTAGGCGAGGGTCCATTGCGGAGCGCCCTGTCAAAACGGATTGAGGAGCTGGGTTTGGGGGAAACCGTTCGGCTGGTCGGCGCCCAGGCGGACGTCCGGCCGTATCTCGCCGCTGCGGATGCGGGCCTGCTGACGTCACGAAGCGAGGGGTCCTCCAATTCGCTCCTCGAATATATGGCCATGGGGCTCCCCGCTGTCGTCACCGAGCTTCCCGCCAACCGCGAGTTGGTGGAAGGAGAGTTTTTTGAAGCCGGCAATGCCCGGGAGCTCTCCAGCCGCGTGCTTTCACTCTGGCAAGACCCGAAGCAGCGGGCGCGGATGTCCGAGGAATATCGCCGCCGAGCCATGGAGTACAGCCTGGAGGCTTTCGCGCGCCGGGCGCAGAGTTACTATGTGAATGTATCGGCCCAGCACCCGGTCCGCTAGACGGCAGCGCGCAGGAAAGCGAAATCAACATCGGGGTTGTAGGAGGTCCGCCGGCGAATGGCGCCGTGGCCGGCCCGCGCCACCAAGGGGAACCCTGGTCGGTATCAAGGACTGGATGTAGATGAGCCAATTCGACCAAAGGCCAGGCGCGCCCTGTGAGGCCGATACGCCTCAACGGGCGAATTCGCTGGATGAAGCCAAGGCGGGAATTCCGCGCAATGTTCTCTTCAACTGGCTCAACTACGGCACCTTAATACTGATCACCTTCCTTATCACACCCCTCGTTGTTCACGGGTTGGGGAACACCGCTTACGGGGTCTGGGGTCTAATCGGACAGTTGCTCGGTTATTCGTTTCTGTTGGACTTCGGGGTGCGCATCGCCGTAACGCGGTATGTTGCCCGCCACCTGGCGCTTGCTCAGGCAGGGGAGATCAACAAGGTTCTTTCGACTAGCCTGGTTTTCACCTGCTTTTCCGCAGCCCTGGCGCTCGTGGGCGGCCTGGTTGGGGCCTATTTATTGCCTCGACTTTTCGCGATACCTGCGGAATTGCTTTTTCAGGCACGATTGAGCTGCATGGTCGTAGCGGCCGGGATCGCGGTCACGTTTCCCGGGTCCGTTTTTCACGGCTGCGTCACGGCAACCTCGCGTTACGACCTCCTGAGCATCCGAAACATATCGACAAACGTGACGCGGGGGCTTCTGCTCTGGTTCTTCCTGCGGCGGGGTTACGGGCTGCTGGCGGTAGCCACAATCTCCGCGGGAACGCTTTATTTGGGTTATGGTCTGGATTTCCTCCTGGCCCGTCGGCAGCTCCCTCAGATTCGCATTCGTCGCGAGTTCTTCGACGTTTCTACTCTGCGGTCTCTCGTCACCTTCAGCGTTTACGTTTTCGTCCTCTCGGTTTCGTGGCGCTTGATCTTCATGACGGACAACGTGGTCGTCGGGTTCGTCCTCGGCCCCGTGGCCGTGACGTTCTACACTGTGGGTCTCCAGCTTGCGGACATGCTCAGGGACAGCTTGAGCAACATCACGGCGCTGTATGCTCCTCTCGCCTCGCAGATGGATGCGCTGAAGCAGAAAGACTCCCTGCGGCGGTTGTTCCTGGGCGGCGCGCGCATAGGGCTTCTTTACGTGCTGGCCGGCGTTGTGGGTCTGACGGTTTTGGGACCGCGGTTTCTGGGTTTCTGGTTGGGAGAATCCTTCGTGGACCGTTCGGGACCGATCCTGATCCTGCTGGCGATTGAAACCGCATTCTACACGTTAGCTTTGACTTGTAGTCAAGTGCTCTACGGAATGAACCGGCATAAGGTGAATGCCTGGCTGTCCTTGGGCAACGCGACGGCGAATTTTGTGTTGAGTACCATCCTGATTCGTTGGTGGGGAGCCGTCGGTGTTGCCTGGGGCACGTTGATCCCGGCCTTCATTGTGGAAGCCATTCTTGCCGGTGTACACGGCCTCGATACTGCAAATTCCACCGGGACGCTTCTACCGGTCGGTGGTGCTGCGGCCGCTCATTGCTGCCGCCCCCTATGGCCTGTGGTTATGGTTCTGCCGCAGGCAGGGGTTGGTGCACGGATATGGATCCCTTGCCATCATCATCGGGAGCGGTCTGGCCCTGTATGCCTTGGTGGCGTGGAAGTTCAGTCTGGATAGCGAGGACCGCGCTTTTGCCCGGAAAGCACTTGGCCGCCTGAAGTCCATGGCGCTAGCGATGCGGCCGGCTTGGGGAGCAGCGCGAGGAGAGTAGCCCAGCATGTATTCATAGTTGGCTCCGGTAAGGATGCTCAGGCCGGAGCTGGGGACAAGATACGGGCGTTCCTAGTGTTCTGCCTTTCTAGCACATGCAATCAAAAGGTTCGAGAGCACCCGAGGTGCAGCATCCCACCCCCGCTCCAAGCGATAAACCATGCGCACGCACCATTCCCACAACCGCTGCGCAAGGACCCGCAGCCGCGACCGCCAGGAGTAAATGACCGGGGAGGGACTCATTACCTTGATCTCAGTAAAGCCCACAGCGCGCAGGACCTGACGCAAGCTGTTTTCTGTGAACCCGCATTCGTGAGTGAAATCGATGTAACGCACGAATAGGCCTGTGGCACTGGCCATGTTCCCGGTTTCGATGAGCAACGGTCCCCCCGTAGCCAGGGCATCATGGATAGCCGCAAGGGTCGGGATGATCTCTTTGCGGGGAAGGTGCTCAATCACATCCTTCATGACAATACAGTCCCAATGGCCTGGGCGCTCGCCAAGGAAAGAAACCAAGTCAGGCGTCAATTGGACCTGGGGGAGGACGAATTCTTGGCAGTAGGTCACCTGTTCGGGACTCACGTCGACCCCTATGATGTTGTGGTAGCCTTTTGCTTTCAGATAGTAGAGGAAGTGTCCCATGCCGCAGCCGATATCGAGAATGCGTGCTTCCAAATCTACCGGGAGAAGCCTTCCATAAGTCGGGTCTGTAGTGCGGACAGCCTCCTCGAAACCCTCCACTCCTCCGGGATTAACTCTTTCGTAGGCGATTGTTCGATAGTGCTGGAAAAGGACCTTATAATCCATCAATTCCCTTTTGCTCCAGACTCTGCCAGCAGAATCAAATCTCCCCCTCGCCATGCGCGCCGTGCATTTCTCTCCGACGCAGCGTGCCAAGCCAAGGTTGGAATGCGTCAGGGCGGATTTTCTCTTCGAGTGCGGAAG
>JALHUF010000471.1 GCA_022866195.1 Terriglobia bacterium | reverse complement strand
GGCCACGAGGTCCACTTCATCAGCTACGCCGTTCCGGTGCGGATGAGCGAGGCTTCGGGGCGCATCCACTTCCATGAAGTGGAAATGCTGAACTATCCGCTCTTTGACCATCCCCCTTACACGCTGGCGCTGGCCACCCAGATGTACAACGTGGCCGTGAACGACGGCCTCGATTTGCTGCACGTTCACTACGCGATTCCCCACTCGGTCAGTGCCTATCTGGCGCGGGCCATGCTGGCACCGCGCAAGCTGCCCTTCGTCACCACGCTGCACGGCACTGACATTACGCTGGTCGGGATGGACCGTTCCTATCTTCCCATCACGCGCTTTTCCATCGAAGAGAGTGACGCCGTGACTGCCATCTCCGACTACCTGCGGCAAGTCACGGTGCGGGAATTCCAGGTGCAGCGGCCGGTGGAGGTAATCCCCAACTTCGTCAACTGCGAGGTTTTCCGGCCCCGCGATGGCAATCCACAGCGGCAGGAATTCGCTACCGACACCGAGAAGATACTGGTGCACCTATCCAACTTCCGCCCCGTGAAGCGAATCCCCGACGTCATTGAGATCTTCGCCCTGGTGCGCCGCGAGATCCCGGCTAAGTTGCTCCTGATCGGCGATGGGCCCGAGCGCACTACTGCCGAGTGGTTGGTCCGGGAGAAGGGTCTGACGCGCGACGTGATCTTCCAGGGCAAACAGAACCAGGTCCAGGAGCTGCTGAGTTTTGCGGACGTGCTGCTCCTGCCCAGCGACCTGGAGTCCTTTGGCCTGGCGGCCCTGGAAGGCATGGCCTGCGGAGTCCCCGCGGTTTGCTCGCGGGTGGGGGGAATGCCGGAAGTCATTACCGATGGCGTGGAGGGTTACCTGGTGCCGCCCAGGGACGTCAGGACCATGGCCGCGCGTGCGCTCGACATCCTCACCAACCCCGAGCGGCACAAAGAGATGAGTAAAGCCGCCCGCCAGCGGGCCCTCGCTCAGTTCTGCTCCACCAAGATCATCCCGCTCTACGAAAAGCTCTACGAACGTCTGTTGAACAGCCAGTAGGAAACGGACCTTGCGGCCCTCCCGCGGGAACACGGCGAGCGCGCCCCCCTGCCAAACGCAGGGCCGCTGCTACGCCTCGCTGGGCCGCGTGGCGCGGGCAATCCATCGAGCAATCGCCCACACGATCACGCCCCAGATGAAACCCTCGACCACCACGCCACCACCAAATGATCGAAGCAGACGTTCCGCCACCTGGCCCTGGGAAGGATCGAAGAAATGGGTCTTATAGAAGGGCACGGCAGCACTCAGGAGGGTGGCGAGAAAAACCCACACCCGCCAGACCCAGGCGATGACGAGGCTGTTGATGAACAGCGACTTTTCTCCGGCCTCGCCTAAACGGGGCGCGATTCCACCCAGATAGAAAGCGGCCAGGAGGACGCCGACTGTCGAACTCCAGGCCCCGGCCCTCGACGCCTCCAAGCCCATGGCCTCCACCCAGGAACGGATGACGACCAGGGCTCCCAACATTGCACCCGGTCCTACCGTGAGTGGCCAGCGCCAGAGAAGATGGGTCAAGGCCATCAAGATCGCGACCAGGAGAAACAATATTCCCACCTCCACCACGTGCCCGAGGATGTGGCCGCCCAGATGTCCCCAGTTCCCGTAATCAGCCGGGGTCGCGAAATGGCTGCCTTTCAAACGGAACACCCCGGAAACCAAGGTGGCGAGAATCACCCAGGCAGCAGTCCAGACCGACAGGATCAGCGCCGGAAGAAAGATCTGGCGGAACTTCTGGATGCCGCCTCGGAGCGGGGCCACCGCCGCCAAGTAGATGGCCATCAGGAACAAGGCTGCGTTGCTTGAAACGTAGCGCGTTACGTCCCAGGGCACACCCGCCGCCTCCAGGACGAGGCGCGCAACCACGAGTGCCGCAAGAACAAACAGCACACGATACAACAGCATGACGTAAGGACTCCGCACGCTCGGAGTTCCTTCGGACTCGGGAGACATGCCGGACCTCCTTTTCAGTAGTCAGTTGCCAGTAGCCAGCTGCCAGTTCTCACAAGCATGGCGCGAGCGGCTGATGACGGAGCGGAACTGGAACGCTGGTCACTGGTCATTCGTCACTCGTCACTTGTCACTCTTCACTGTCCTTCGCCTCGCCTCGCGTTTGGCTCTGAATTCCGTCCCCGGATTCCAGGTGGGATACTTGTTGGCATTGGCCACGCGATAGCCCACCCTGAACAGAAGCTGCAAGTCCTCGACCGCCCCGCTCAGGTCCCAATCCGGCTTCACCGCATCGGAGGGTTTGTGATAGTCCTGCGCCGTGTAGCGGTCGCGCATCTCCAAACCCCAGCCCTCCGGTTTGCCCACGAAGTCGATGCCCGCACCCGGATCGAGCGCAGGCACGCCCTGCTTGGCGAAATTGAAGTGGTCGGAGCGGTAGTAGAAGCCTTTTTCGGGCTCGGCATCCGGCTTCACCACACGGCCCTGCTCCGCGGCCACGGCCTTGACATACTCATCCAAGGTGGACATGCCGAGACCGACCACAATGAGGTCTTTCGTTTTTCCCAGAACGTTGAGCCCATCCATGTTAATCGCCGCCAGCGTCTTCTCGAGCGGATAAAGCGGATGTTCGGCGTAGTAACGCGAGCCCAGCAGCCCTTGCTCCTCGGCGGTGACG
>JALHUF010000470.1 GCA_022866195.1 Terriglobia bacterium | reverse complement strand
CTCCAAGACTGGGAGCGGACCTACAACACCGTCCGCCCCCACCAGGCCCTCGGCTACCGAACTCCCCAGGAGTTCCTCACCCATTGGGCCTCCCCATCCCAACTCAAGGAGTGTCACTAATCTACTGGACGAGTACAGGTGATTGCGCTCGCTTCGTCTGCGCGCTAAGATGCCAGACGCAGGAGGCCAGGGGGAAAAAGGAGGATTGTCCCCGCCCGGCCTTCGCGCAGGATGGAGCCTGTCATGTGGTGGGAGAAAAAACCCCGGTCGCTCACGCCCCAGCAAGCGCAGCCGCTGTCAGCTCCACCTGCGACTCCCAAAATGGAAAAGCCTATGATTGAAGCCATGCCGAGGGTCTCTGACGCGTTGCCCTCCAGCCCCAACCAGACCCTACTGGGCCAGTCGGTGGTCCTGCGCGGGGATCTGTCGGGGAAAGAGGATCTCCTGATTGAGGGCCACTTCGAAGGAACCATCAATCTTCAGGAACACTGCGTGACGGTGGGTCCGCACGGCCAAGTGAAGGGTGAAATCCATGCCCGGCAGGTGATTGTCCAGGGAACGATGAACGGCAACGTCACGGCCCGGGAGAAGATCGAGATTCGCAAGGCCGGCGAGGTAGTCGGCGACTTGGTTGCGGCGGGCATTGCCATCGAAGACGGTGCTTACTTCAAGGGCAGCATCGACGTGCTGCGCGAGTCGAGCAAGGATGCGTCCCGCTCCCTACCCCTGCCCAACGCCGTCAAGGCCGGCGCGTAGGGATGCGCGGGAGCGGTCAGCCGCCGGGGAAGAGGGGAGGCGGGAAGCGAATACCGCCTGGCGGCCAGGTACGATGATTCGCACCGATCCTGCGAATCCGCAAGGAGCAAGCCCGCCGGGGCGGGCAAGCTCGGCCCCAAGCGAGTGCTTTTGATGCCTCCCACTGCCGGCCAGCAAGGTGCAACCAAGACGAAACGTGCCGGGGCTGGCCCGGCCAACGCCAGCGCCGCCCTCGAGTGGCTCTGGGCGCAACTTCACGACGTTCCATCTCCCCACATCTTGGACTGCGGACCCATCTGCCAGGCTACAGTCGATGTTATGCTCCGGCGCGGAGCGAAGCTTTATGTAAGCGACCTAGTGACCCCGGCGCTTCGCGGAGACGAGCTGTTCTGGGACCGGCGAGGGAAAATCCCGGCCTTTCGCCTCACTGATTTTCTTGCGCAGTTGCCCCCTATCCCGGCGGGGTCGCTGTCTATAATCTTCTGCTGGCACCTGTTGGATTTCCTTCCTCGGGACACGCTCCCGGGCCTCGCGGAGCGCGTGTTTTCCTACCTGCAGCCGGATGGTTTCCTATTCTGCCTTCTCCGCGAGCCCTACCTGTCGGCGGGCGCTGACACGCCATGGTGGCTTGAGAGCTTGACTGTTTTGGCCACGGGCCGCGAGGGTCACAGGCCCTTTCCTTATCCGGCCCTCTCCAACCGCGAGATGGAACGGCTTGCCCCGTCCGGCAGCGTCAAGACCTTCCTCACGCGTTCCGGTCGCCGCGAAGTACTGGCTCTGAAGTAGGCGGGGGGCAAGGGCATAGAAGGCGGGCTGGGGAAGACGTACCCAGATTGAGCGCCGCTGCCCGCAACCCGCGGGGCAATTTGTTGCGAGCGCGGCCTCCGTGTAGCTCGGCGGGGTGACGGGGAGCGCTGGGCATTGACGGGCGGGCCCAGACCTGCCAAAGTTCTGGGGGCTGTTCCCCAGGCGCGGATGCTGGCCGAAGTTGAGCCCAGCCTTGAGCTTGCCTGGGTGACGGGGGAATTTGTGGAGGCGGAAGATGAGGAAGTGGAGTTTATGCTTTTGTGTGCTTGTGCTGGAAGCGCTGGTTCTGCCGTGGGCAGCTCAAGCCCAAACCCTGGTGAAGGAGTCTCTGGCGAGTTTTCCGCCGCCGACAATCCGCTTGGAGTATTCGCGACTGGCCAAACTGCGCACGCTGCCCAACTACGCACGCCTGCGGCAGCGTTATGTTGGCCCTCGGCTCCGCGCGTTGGAGGAATCGTTCTCACAACTCGGAGTGGGGGAAGGTGAGATCGATGAAGTCGTGCTGGGCTGGCAGCCTGGTTCGACAAAGATGGAGCTGGAGGGCCTTGTGGCCGGAAGTTTCACCGCCCGGGCGATTGCCG
>JALHUF010000469.1 GCA_022866195.1 Terriglobia bacterium | reverse complement strand
CCGGCCGTGGACGCCAGCCAGCTTGAGACCGATTTGAAATACATCGAGATTTCCAAGCAGGAAGGCGCGAAGCTGCTGTGCGGCGGGAACCGGCTGAGGGGTGGCATTTACGACAAAGGTTACTTTATCGAGCCGACAATTTTCGGCGATGTGACGCCGGAAATGCGCATTGCTCAGGAGGAAGTGTTCGGTCCCGTCCTGGCGCTGATGGTGGCCGAAGATTTCGAAGACGCCATGCGCTTGGCCAACAGTGCGCGCTTTGGCCTTTCGGCGTCGATCGTTTCTCGAGATCTGACGCGTGTGCACCAGTTTATCAACCGGATTGAAGCCGGCCTGATTACCGTGAACCTGCCCACGGCGGGAGTAGAATACCAACTGCCGTTCGGCGGCACCAAGGAATCGAGCTTCGGCATGCGCGAGCAAGGGCCATTGGCGCTCGATTTCTATACCGAGACGCGGACGGTCTATCTGAAGTATACGCAGTAAGGAGAAGGCAGGAGTCAGAAGTCAGAGAGGTAGCGCAGAGGGGTTCTTCAACTCTGCGCCTTTTGCTGACTGAACGGAGCAAACAATGAAAAAGACTCAACAGTTTCTTGCCAAGCTCGGACTGCCCGCAGAGGACAACCACGCGCTCAAGCCGAGCACGAAGCGGTTTCCCGACGGCGGGCAGTGGCGCTTTGAGATCCCCAGCGTGGAAGGCCCGCGCGTCTTCCGCGAGGTTCTGGCGGCGGCGAAAGAACTTCAAGTGCCTGTGCACCGCGTCAGCCAGGGCAGCGGCATCATGCTGCTCACGAAGAAGGAAATCGCGGAGATGGCGCACATCGGCGCCGACCAGCGGATCGAGGTGTGCCTGTTCGTCGGGCCGCGCGCCACGTTTGAGACCGGCGCGCAGACGGCCTCCAGCGCCGGGAAGGTCATCGGCCTCCAACATCGCGGCGCGGATCAGCTGGTGTACGCCATCGAAGATGTGAAGCGCGCGTGTGACCTGGGCATTCGCAGCGTGCTGCCCGCCGACCTCGGCCTGATTTGGGTGCTGAACGAAATGAAGAAGAAGGGCGAGTTACCCAAGAACCTGGTCATCAAGAGTTCGGTGACGCTGCCTGCCGCCAATCCCGCCACCGCCAAACTCTTCGAGCGCGCCGGAGTCTCCACGCTGAATATCCCGACCGATCTGACCCCCGCCCAGGTCGGCGCGCTGCGCCAGGCGGTGGACATCCCCATCGACTTGTACATTGAGGTGCCGGACAACTTCGGCGGGTTCGTCCGCTACTACGAGATGCCGCAACTGGTGCAGGTGGCCGCGCCGATTTACTTCAAGTTCGGCCTGCGCAACGCCCCGGATATTTACCCCTGCGGCCGGCACATCGAAGACCTGGCGGTGAACATGGGCCGCGAGCGCGTGCACCGCGGGCGCATCGCGCTGGACCTGCTTGAGCAGTATGCGCCCCAGGCGAAGATGTCGCCGCTCGGCAGTAAGGATTTGGGGATTCCAGAAGTCTAAGCCAGCCGGTTGCTGGAACCTAACGCCGCACGTGGGTCTCTGGCGGAGGGTGTCCAGCCTCCTTTTGCAGGTGTCCTTGATTTTCTTCCCGATTAGCCGATAATGGTAACCATGAAGCAGAAGGCGGTCCACTCATCGCCCGAGATACTGGGAGGAACGCCAGTTTTTGTCGGCACGAGGGTGCCAGTCCAAACACTCATCGACTATCTGCAAGCTGGTGACTCGATCGACGACTTCCTGAAAGACTTCCCCACGGTAACGAGAGAACAGGTGATTGAAGCCCTGGAGATGGCCAAAGCTCAGCTTCTTTCAGCTCAGGTCTAAGTGAAGATCCTTCTTGACGAATGCCTCCCCCGCCCTTTGGCCCGGGAGATCACCGGCCATCAGGTCAGGACTGTTCCCGAGATGGGTTGGGCCGGGGCTACCAACGGCAGGCTGCTTGAGCTCATGGAAGGTGTGTTCGACGTCTTCATTACTGTTGACCGAAATCTTGTGTTCAGAGAGAAAATCGCGAACCTCAAGACAGCAGTGATTGTGCTCTATTCAAAAAGCAACCGGCTTGATGATCTTCGTCCATTGATGCCGGAGGTTTAGCGCATTCTGCGGACTATCCGCAAGGGCCAAGTTGTTCAGCTGGGCCTCTGAGCCGCAACTTGGCCTGCGCCCCCGCGGCGCGTTCCCCTCTGTCCCGCATCACGCAATTCCCTCCAGCACCGAATTCGCCCAGATATAGAAGGCCACGTGCGGGCTCCAGTACTCGCAGGTGCGCCAGTCCTGGGCGTATTCCAGGTCGAGGACAGGCTCATCCGCCATGTTGCCGGCGATGCCGTTCATGATGCCGCCGGGAATGAGCCCCACGAAGCGCGAGTGCGGATAGGGATTGCGCATGCCCTCGCCGGTCATCAGGCAGGCGGCGAAAGGATTGGCGCCCATTACCCATTCGAGCTGCCGGTAGGCGAGGTCCACATACGGCTTTCCTTTGCCTCCCACGAGCCGCGCAAAGCGCGCCAGCAGGAGAGCGTTGGATTCCAGGTGGGACGTTGTCCCCAGCCACCAGAACTGCTTGCGCGTCGGCATGAAGTAACGGTAAGTAAGGTCGCCAGCCAGCGGCCGGTAAGTCTCGGGCGTCGGTGAACCCACGAACAATCCGAGGGGCAAGGTGCGGTAAGCGCTGCGTTCCGCCATGGGCAGCAGATATTCATCCAGGTGCAACTGGACCGCGTCGATCCATTTCTGGCGCTCCTCGGCCTCCGGGAAGGTCTCCTGAAGTTCCAGGAGAGCCAGGGGCGGGAAGGATGAATACACCGCGTCGACATAAGGCTTGTTACCTTCCATCCAGAAGCCACGCACCTGACGCTGGTGGGCGAGGAACGCGGTGTTCTGGCGCGCCAGCAAGGCACGGACCAGGAGCAGCGCGTGGTCTCGCAGCTCGGGGTCTTTGGTGGCGCGGAACAATTCGCAAGCGGCCAGCGTCCACCACGCGCAATCCAGGGTTGGCTCCGGCGGGCCGAAGGCCTTCCAGGCGCGCAACCCCGCCTCCAGACACTGACTGGCATAGGCGGCATCCGACTTCGCGTAGCACTGGGCCGCCAGCCCCTGCAACGTGGCAAACACGGCGGCTATATCGCTGCGCTTTTCGGTGTTGATGTAGCGATCGTCGGCGTTACCAATGACGTTGTCGGTCCAATGGTTGTCGCTGTTGTCGCCGTTGACGCCGCCGGCGGTGTCGGCCCAAATCTTGCCATCGGTATCCTGCATCTTGAGGAAGTAGCGGTTGCCGTAGCGGACTTCCTCGAGGATTTGCGCGTGGGTCGGGTCGCCCGGTCGCGGCTCGGGAAAGTTCCGCAGCAGGTTGAGCAGCGCGACGCCGTTGAGCATGGTCACGTCCATCCACTTGCGCAGGTCGCCGGCGTCGTGCCAACCTCCGACCTCGTCCACGTGCTGGCCGTTGTCACGCCGGCGCGCGTCGTCCAGATGGCAGGCCGGATGAACCCCGGGCACCTCCACGCCGCAGCGCTGGTAGCGGTAGTAGCCCACCGCTTTGGGCAGCGTGCGCCGCCACACCTCCTCGTCGATGAAGAACGGCACCGAGTGCTCCCTGCCGACCGTGACCTGGTACATGCCGGGTCGGTCGAGGTCGGTGAAATCCGCGGTCAGGCATGGGCCTAAATCGGACCGCGCCTCAGCCAGGGGGCGCGTGAAGCGAAACGGCCGCTCGCTGACGTCTTCAAGCGTGAACTCCTTGGGATGCGGCGACGCGAGCGCCCGCACCACCAGCGTCTTCCTCCCGGCATGCGGCCGGAAGCCGAGATGGTTCAAAGCAATGGTGGGCTTCGCCGGAGGAGTCATCTTCTCCACGGGGTCCGGTATCGGCGGACCTTCCTGCGCCCGCAGGGTGACCGGCAACACCGCCAGGGTGGTGAGGAAATTTCTGCGGTTCATGTTCTCTCCTTTGGGGGAGAGAGATTAGCACAAGGAACACAGCGCGATTGTCGGGAATTCTGGCCCGGGTGTTCTTTGCTTCACAAAGTACTTGACAGAACCGTGAAAACGGGTACCATGCCACCCATGTTGCCCTGTCGCCCTCTGCGTCGGCCCGCGCCAAAAGCCCCCGGGCTTGACCACCAGGCCATGGAAGACATCCGCTACATCCGCGAAACCCTGGAGCGCTCGACGTCCTTTACGGCAGTCCCGGGCAAGGGTGGAGTCCTCATGGGGATCACGGGGCTCCTGGCCGCGGGCGTCGCCGTGCGCATGCCGAGTGCCGACGGGTGGTTGGCGACCTGGATGCTCGAAGCGCTGGTCGCGCTCGCTCTGGGCGGCTGGACCATGCGCCGCAAAGCGCGGGCCGCGAATGTCCCGCTCCTTTCCGGGCCGGGGCGTAAGTTCGCGCTCGGCCTCTCGCCGCCCTTGCTGGCCGGGGGATTGCGGACGGTTGGGCTTTATCGCGCGGGTTTGCTGAGCGCGCTGCCGGGGACCTGGTTGCTCCTCTACGGCGCGGGCGTGGTAACGGGAGGAGCCTTTTCCGTCCGGGCCGTTCCCCTCATGGGCGCGTGCCTGATGGCCTTGGGCGCGGCGGCGCTGTTCTCGCCCGCCGCTTGGGGGAATGCGTTCCTGGCGGCGGGGTTCGGCGGAGTCCACATCGTCTTTGGCGTGCTCATCGCGAGGAGGTACGGTGGCTAAAGTCCATGCAGCGTTGCATCGCCGGGCGCGGCAAACGCAGGCGCTGCGGCGCAGGCCGGGGACCACGTCCCGCCGCGGCCTGGAGAACGCGCCCCAGCTTGACCGCCTGATTCACGAACGCGTGAGGCTGGGCATCGTCAGCGCCCTCGCGGTAAACGAATCCTTGAGCTTCCACGACCTGAAGAGATTCCTGAACACTACCGACGGCAACCTGAGCGTGCATGCCCGCAAGCTCGAGGAAGCCGGCTACGTCGCCTGCACGAAGTCCTTCGCGGGCCGCGTGCCCAGGACCGCGTATCGCTTGACGGCCGCCGGACGCCGGGCGCTGGAGCGATACCTGGACGGCATGGAAACGGTGATTCGCGCCGCGCGGAACCATCCCGCCTGAGCGCGTCTCTTTTTTTGAGTCGAGGCTTTATGATGCAAAGTGCTTTTTCATCTCCGCGACGAGATCCGTTGCACGTGGCCATCATCATGGACGGGAGCGGGCGCTGGGCGACTCATCGCGGCCTGCCCCGCGAGGCTGGCCACCGCGCCGGCGCGGACGCAGTACGCCGCGTGGTGGAGGCGGCGCGCCGGCTCGGCATTGGCACGCTCACGCTCTTCGCGTTCTCCGGCGACAACTGGCACCGGCCGGCGCAAGAAGTGAGCCACCTGCTGCGCCTCTTTGAGGAATTTCTCCAGGGTGAGAAAGAGCGCTGGGCCGTGGACGGAACACGCCTGAGCGTGATCGGCCGCCGGGATCGGTTTCCTCCTTCGCTGTGCGGGGCCGCAGCGGCGGGGGAGGCCGCCACGGCCGGCAATCATGGACTGCACCTTCGCTTGGCGCTTGACTACTCCGGACGCGATGCCATCCTGCGCGCCGCGGGTCGGTTGCACACAAGCCAGGCCGCGACGCGCGAAGTGTTCGCGCAGTTGCTCGGCGAGGCGACGAACGGCGGTGCCGCGCCCGACGTCGATCTCCTGATTCGGAGCGGCGGCGAGCAACGCTTGAGCGATTTCCTGCTTTGGGAAATCGCTTATGCCGAGATGGTGTTTAGCGACCGGATGTGGCCCGACTTCGACGCCGCCGATCTGGAGGCTGCGCTCCGGGAGTACTGCCGGCGCGACCGCCGCTTGGGGCGCATTGCGGCGCCCGTGGCCGGCTAAGCTGCGGCGCCTTCCGCGCCGGGAGAAACGCGAAGCTGGCGCGACGGCCCGCCCGCAAGCTGCGCTGCCACGGAGGCAGTGCACCCATGAACGACAAGACAAACCTGGGAGTTCGTATTCTGGCCGCGGCGCTCCTGCTCGGCGTTCTGGGTGATGCTCTCCTACGGGTAGTCCCCTGGGGGATTAACGCCACTCTGTGGACCGCGGCGCTCGTGGCGGTGGCCCTCCTGGCCGGACGGCATGCAGCCTTCGCGGGCGCCGGGCGATGGCTGCTCTTACCCTTGCTGCTGTTTTCTGTGGCTTTTGTGTGGCGGGATTCTCCGGCCTTGAAGATGCTGAAAGTTCTGGCGCTGCTGGTGGCGTTGGCGCTCGCGGTCCTGCGCGCGCAGGGAGGCCGGATTCTCCTTGCAGGCATCATGGAATACATCATGGGAAGTCTGATTGCCGGCCTCAACGCGGCGGTGGGCCTGCTGCCCTTGCTCATCGGCGAGATTCAGTGGAAGGAGGTTCTGAACCATCGCGTTTCCGGACGCGCGCTGGCTGTGTTGCGCGGCCTCGTTCTCGCCTTACCCGTCCTGGTGATTTTCGGCGGCCTTTTCGTGGCGGCGGACGCGGTCTTCGAGGGCATGGTAAGGAGAGTACTCCATGTGAACTTCGCCACGCTCTTCTCGCACACCTTCCTGACCATCTTCTTTGCCTGGATTGTGGCCGGGTTTTTGCGCGGCTTGCTCGTGGGAAGGGAGCGCGAGTTGGCCACAAGTTGGCGACCGCAGGTTTTCTCGCTGGGGATCATTGAGACGGGAATCGTTCTGGGATTGCTCGATCTTCTCTTCCTGCTTTTCGTCCTCGTGCAGCTCCGTTATCTCTTCGGCGGGGCGGCGCTGGTGGGAGTAACGCCGGGGCTGACGTACTCCGAATACGCGCGCCGCGGGTTCTTCGAGCTGGTGGCCGCCGCAGCGCTGGTGCTTCCGCTTCTTCTCCTCGCTCACTGGCTGCTACGCAAGGAGCAGCCGGCGCACGAGCGGATCTTCCGCGCGCTGGCGGGCGTGCAGATTCTGCTGCTCTTCGTCATCATGGTCTCCGCCGTCGAGCGCATGGGGCTCTACCAGCAGGAGTACGGCCTGACCGAACAACGCCTCTACCCGACGGCCTTCATGGGCTGGCTGGCCGTGGTCTTCGTTTGGTTCGTCTTGACGGTGCTGCGCGGCCGCCGAGAACGCTTTGCCTGCGGCGCACTGGTGGCAGGCTACCTGCTGATTGCCGTACTTCATTTCCTCAATCCGGACGCGTTCATCGCGCGCACCAATTCCGCCCGGGTGAAGGCCGGCCGCTCCTTTGATGCACGCTATGCCACGTGGCTCAGCGCTGACGCTGCGCCGGAGCTGGTCTCGGCGCTACCCAGCTTGAACCCACCGGACGGCTGCACCGTAGCCGCCAGTATCCTCAAACGCTGGCCTCCGTCCGAAAAACCGGACTGGCGCACCTGGAGTTGGGGCCGAGCAGAAGCCCGGCGCGTGGTGAACGAGAACGCCGCGACCCTGCAAGCCGTGGCTTGTCGAGAGAAGAAGGACTAGATAGGAAGGACGAACCGCGCCGTCGCGCACGTGCCGTGGCGGGCGGCGGCTCTAGGACTTGCGCGGCAGGAAGAGATAGACATAGACCCCGCCGAT
>JALHUF010000468.1 GCA_022866195.1 Terriglobia bacterium | reverse complement strand
GAGACCATGCCCGAAAACCCCATCTCACCGTATGCCCTTTCCAAACTGGCCGGTGAGAAGTACAGCGTGATCTTTCATCGGATCTACGGTCTGCCTACGGTTTGCCTGCGCTACTTCAATGTCTTTGGCCCCCGGCAGAATCCCGATTCACCTTATTCCGCGGTCATCTCCCGTTTTGTGACTGCGGCGCTGGAGGGCCGTCGGCCCACGGTGTACGGGGACGGGGAGCAATCTCGCGACTTCACGTACGTTGACAACGTCGTGAATGCCAACGTCCTCGCTTGCACGGCGGAGCGGGTTGAGGGCTTGGTCTTCAACGTGGGGACCGGGGAGCGCCACAGCTTGAACGAACTGCTGCGCAATCTTTCAGAGATTGTGGGAAATGATCTGAATCCCGATTACACTAATCGGCGCGCTGGCGACGTGCTTCATTCTCTGGCCAACATCGAGCGGGCGCAACAGTTATTGGGCTATCAGCCGCGCGTGCGCTTTGCCGAGGGGCTGCGCCGGACGGTGACGTGGTTTCAAGACACCAGGCGCTTGCCCGGAAGCTCCGACGGCCCAAGCATTCCTCGCCCCTTTTAGACGCGCATCGGCAAGTTCCTAATGATCCCCACAGGGTCCCTATTTCCAGAGGATGTCTTGGTCCGTACAAAAGTTTTTGGGACAACAGATGCACCATGTGAGCCAGGAGATGTGAATGCGAGCCGGCGTCTTTGTGAATTCTCGCCCCAACATGGCTGGCTCCAGCCAGCGGATGTCCTGTCCCTACCAATAATCTCGTTCAAATTGAAATCATTGATCTTATCGAGTGCCCTTGTTAATCTTCCCGGCCCATGTTTGCTCCTCTTCTTTCCGCGTTTGTCAGCATCCGATCGTGGTTCCGATCTCGCGCAGCGCTGCAGGTTGAGATTCTGGCTCTTCGCCACCAGCTATCTGTCCTCAAGAGGTCTCAGCGCGGCCGGCTTCGTCTGAATTCTGCAGACCGACGGCTTTGGGTTTGGCTCTCCCGCTTCTGGTCGAATTGGCGCTCGGCGCTGCTCATCGTGAAGCCCCAAACGGTGATCGCTTGGCACCGAAGGGGATCCCGCTGGTATTGGAGATGGAAGAGTCGGCACGGCGAAGCGGGAAGGCCGACGATCGACTTGGGGGTTCGGAAACTAATCCGAAAGATAAGTTCGGCGAACCCGCTCTGGGGAGCACCGCACATCCATGGGGAACTGCTCAAACTTGGTATCGAAGTATCCCAAGCCACGGTCGCGAAGTACCTGGCGCGCCAGCAGAGGCCGCCATCTCAGACGTGGGGTGCTTTCCTTAACAACCACGTGCAGCAGTTGGTCTCGACGGACTTCTTTGTCGTGTCGACGGTCACTTTTCGAGTCTTATATGTCTTTATCGTCTTGGCACACCAGAGGCGACGCCCACTCCATTTCAACGTCACGGCCAATCCCACTTCCGAGTGGACGGCGCAACAGCTCGTTGAGGCGTTCCCTTGGGGCAACGCACCGCGCTATCTCCTCCACGATCGCGACTCGATTTATGAAGGGTCATTCCGTCAGCGAGTTCGACAGATGGCGATTCAGGAAGTCCTGACGGCTCCAAGATCACCTTGGCAGAATCCCTACGCTGAGCGCCTAGTCGGCTCAATACGTCGCGAATGCCTCGACCACATCTTGGTGCTCAACGAATCTTCCCTCCGTCGCATTCTGAAGTCCTATTTCCAGTATTACCTACATTCGCGGACTTATCTGGCATTGGCTGAGGATGCTCCGGAACCACGGGCGATTCAATCGCCAGAACTGGGTGCCGTGGTGGAGATTCCGGAAGTTGGCGGACTTCACCATCGTTACGAGCGACGAGCGGCTTGAAGCCTTCCGCCGGTATGGCATTCCCTAAATCCCTTCTGAGATTGGCCATTCAAGAGGACCATAAGGACAATTGCCCATGGATGCCACTGGCAGTCAACTCAAACATGAAATCGTCCGCCAATGTCCGGGGGACGGTTGTTAAAGTAGCCGAACAAGGAGCATGTAAGGCGCATTGTCGACTGTTTTCGTGCCCCGATCGAATTATTGGGAAGGACAGCCATCTTAGGCCGCGTTTAGAGCTAAGTCAACGCGAGGGATCCGCGAATTATGATGGAGTCTAAAGCCGGCCTTTTGCGGGAAGTGAGCGGGGATAACTCTCCCAGAACGGCCCCAGCAAGTTGTCCCCATACTGACGCCTTCGCTGCGGCGTGTATGCGATCTTACGACGATTCCCGTAAATTGGGTCGAAGAGTAAGTGAGCCGTCGCTGTTCAACTTCTGGTGACAAGCCCACCTCACAGGATGGCGAACACCTTTCACTTCTATCTCGGCACGCAGGTGCAGCCCCTTCCAATCACTCCCTTTTGGCAGCACAAACTGGGCCTGCCGGATTCTCCCGGGCAGCGGATATCCGGGATCGAGGCTTCCTCCCACATTCACCTTCCCGTCATCACTCGTCATATGGACGCGCAGGGCCCCTGGTACGCCGGCGATTCCGTCATTGGCAAAGCCAATGATCAGCCCCTGAGTTTCGCCCTCCTGGTATTGCCAGATAAAGGAGGGACGCACGCGGTATCCCAGGCGACGGCGAATCTGGTCGATGGCCTGCGGATATTGACGATAATAGTTCACGATGTTGTCAGCGCTGATCTTGTGGAAATTCCACAGCGACCAGTAATTGGCACCAACGTCTGTGACGTGCGCGATCAGGTTATCTGTGTAGGTCACGCCCTCATTAAGGTGGAGCGATTCCGGCGTTCCGTCGGACATGCCCACCTCGACGATGGCTCCCACCCAGGGAGGACGGTTGCTGAGAGTCTCGATCTGCTCGTTCTCGACGAAAATGGTATCAGTCCGGAGCCAATTCCAGGATCGAATGGTACGGTCGACAAGTTCGGAGTTGCCCACCCGGCTGAAATCCGGTTGTGTGTTGGTCACCAAGGGTGTTTTGGTCCAGTGCTGTAGTTGCACCTCGAACATCTGAATCCAAGTGCGCTCCGCGGTCTGGTAATCAGGGAACGGGTTGTCTTGGAACGGCCAGGTGTGTCCCTCACCCCAGAAGCCGTACATGAAGGTGTCCATGTACTCCACCCATGGATTCCCATCCAATTCTGCCGCAAGCAATTCATTGAGTTCCCGGTAAGCTTCTTGGAAATACGGGTGATCATACCGGGGCTCATAATAAGCATCTTTTCTGCGCGGCCCTGTGACTCCCGTTTTCCATTCGCCGACCAACTTCACCATGGGGACTTTTTCGAGAACAAAGTCCGGCAGGGCTTCCTCCGAATAGTCCGGAGCTCTCATCTGGATTCGGAAACCCACGCGCTTGTTATATTTCTTGGCCAGGTCGAAGGTGAGCTTCCAATAGTCCGGGAAATCTAACCGGCCGCGGCGCTGTTGCACTTCCCGCCAGGTTGGGCGGAGATAGAGTTTCTCTCCGAGAGGAAGTCGCACTAAGTCTTCGATGGCCCGAGGGATGTTGTCGGTCTTGATCTCGGCCGTGCCCATGTCGGCAGTTATGTAGGTAACGAGTCCTTTCCCGAAATTGGGCACAACCTCATTGGATGGAGTCGTTGCCATCAGCACGTCGCCACCAGGGATGACAGCCTCAGGGGGGTATTGGGGAAAGGGCCCCTGGTTCAGACGGTCACTTATTGTTGGGCCAAATCCAAAATCATATTTGTCCCAATTGTGTACGGGAACATAAGCGCCGGTTCTCCCTGCGCTCAGACCAACCGTCGCCGCCGCCAATCCCCCTGCCTTGAAGAAGCTTCGCCGGTCCATACGGTACCCTCCTTCTCAGTCTGATTCGCAAGCGGATACATCATCGGACATGTCCCTGACTTTCCGTCGCGTTCGGGTGTTTCCGCAGCCTACTTGGCATTAGCTGGCGATATGTGTCAACTGTTCGTCTTCAGAACCTCTGAGACTACTTGGCAGTCTTGAGCAAGCTATGGTCGGCCGCCCACTTCACCCCATGGTTGGTCATTGTGCCGGTCCACATTGTAATGGAATCAGCGGCAGATCGTAGTCCGTTTTTGCTCCTTCCTCCGTTTCAGGATCTCTTCTCGTCGGCCGAAGTAAAGATCCGCTGGCGTCACGTTGCCCCTCCTTTTGTGGCCCCGGCAGTAGTTGTCAGACTCGATGAACTCCGCCATGGCCGCTCGCAGAGCCTCCGGACTGGTGAACACCAGCAGATTCAGCCGCGCCTTGAGCGTCTCGTGGAAGCACACCAGCTTCCCGTTGGTCTGAGGGTGATACGGTGAGCAGTTGTCACCAGGCATTTCGCTACGAGTGGCGGCAGATTGCCAGGGACGGCCATTTATGCGGGTCTGCCTGAGGTGTCGCGCGCCTGAGAATTGTGACCAATCTTGAACGAGGTGTGCACCAAATTCTGTTGGCGCCTCAGAAAAGTGAGAGGGCTCTTGCATGCCTCGGCCCTATCCGACGCGTCCTGGGGCAAATCCGCGCGATAGCGGGGCATTCCGCGTGGTCACCTGACGCGACTACGGCGCAGCTTGCGGCGGGACATGGAAGGGGTGGAATCGCCGTCCAGGACTGGACGGAGCAGGCAGCCTCGGGGGACCGAAGGGGGACCAGCGAGCACTCTCGCGGCACGCCTCCCGGCAAGGGGTCCCCCCACCCCCACAGCACTCGGATTACT
>JALHUF010000467.1 GCA_022866195.1 Terriglobia bacterium | reverse complement strand
CTCGTAGGCTTCGAACAGTAGTGCCGCGTAGGCCAAGTCTGCGTCGTGGTGCACGATCAGGCCCGCGTTGCCACCCAACTCCAGCGTGACGCGCTTCTTCCCGGCCTTTTTCTTCAGCTCCCAGCCCACCGCCGCGCAACAGCTTCCCCTCCAGGGTGATTTGGGCTGAATTTCGAACACCCTTCTTACACCATGCGGCGCCGGTTCTCAAGGCAGCCCGGCAGGCACACCAGCAGGACGTGAACTGCCTGATAAATTCGCACTGCAAGTCGCAGGGAAAACCGGGCTATAATCCCGGGCCACCTCCAGAGGGAGGGCAAAAGCTGCGATGTCGACACTGGCGATATTTAAGGTCAAGTGGTTCTGGTATTCGATTCTCTGCGTACTCTCATGGGGCGCCTGGGCACTACTCTCGAAAATCGGTTCCAACGAAATCCCGGCGCCCACCATGCAGTTCATCTTCACCTTCGGAACCCTGCCAGTGGCGCTGGCGCTTCTGGTTGGCAGGCGCTTCCAGCTGGAAAAAAGCCCCCAAGGCATTTTCTACGCCGTGGCGAACGGGGTGCTTTCCGGCATTGGAGGCTTGGCCTTCTTCGCCGCTTTTCGTACCGGCGGGAACACCTCGGTCATCACCGCTGCCACGTCGTTGTACCCCATAATCACCGTGGCGCTGGCGGTCACCATTCTGCGCGAACGGCTCACATGGCTGCAAATTGCCGGGCTCGGCTTCGCTGCCGCGGCATTCATCATCTTTTCTTTTTAGGGTGAAGCAAAACGATGCATCTACCTCCCTGGTTCTGGCTTGCCGCTGTGGTGCTTATCTCCTGGGGCATTGTCGGCCTCTTGCAGAAGCTCTCCACAAATCACATCTCGGCAGAATCGTCACTGATCTGGCTGGTGGTGGGGTTCTTCCTCCTGCAACCCCTGCTCTATCCAGGCCAAGCGCTGTGGACTTATTCGGCGCGCAGCTTGACCTGGGCTCTCCTGAGCGGCGTGTTCAACGCCTTAGGCGCCTGGGCGCTGTTTGCCGCGATGCGGAGCGGCGGGAAGGCCTCCATCGTGTCGCCCTTTACGGCGCTCTACCCGCTGGTGGTGGTTCTGATAGCACCCTTGCTCCTTCATGAATCCATCAGCCTGCTGCAGGGTCTCGGTGTCGTCTGCGCGCTGACCGCAGTCGTTTTGTTGTCCACCTAGTGGCCCAGGTCGTTGCCAAGCCGTCCCGTGGGAGCTGCGGCGTGAGGATGTGCGGTCGTGGGTAACCGGGTCCGCCCAGAAACCGCCGCCTGGCCGGGAGACGTATCTTGCCTGGAATCAGAACGTTGACCGCATTGGCGTATGGGTGTATAATAGGTGTTTCGAGTCCCTACAAGAGAGGCTACTGAATGTACGCAATCTTCCGCACGGGGGGGAAGGAATACAAGGTTTCGCCGGGCGACGTGATCCGGGTGGAACGATTGGCCGGCGAGGCTGGCGCGGGCGTGGAATTCAACCATGTCTGCGCCGTGCGCAAACGGACTCTAACCATCGGCGCGCCGCTAGTGGAGAACGCCAAGGTGACGGGTGTAATCCTGCGCAATGCGCGTGCCCCCAAGGTTCGCGTCATCAAGTACAAGCGGAAGAAGCAGTACAAGCGGACTCGCGGACACCGGCAGGCTTTCAGCGAAGTCCTGATCAAGGATATTGTGACCGCTTGAGCGCTGCGGGTCGAGAACCTGTGAAGGATGAGGCAATCTGCTATGGCACATAAGAAAGGTCTGGGAAGTTCGCGCAACGGACGCGACTCCAACTCGCAGCGGCTAGGCGTGAAGCGCTTTGACGGGCAGCTGGTGTCGGGCGGCTCCATTCTGGTTCGTCAGCGTGGGACGCCGCTGAAGCCGGGAGACAATGTCGGCCTTGGCAAAGACGATACGCTCTACGCCAAGGTGGCAGGTGTGGTCAGGTTCGAGGACAAGGGCCGCTTGGGCCGCTTTGTCCACATCTTGGTTCCTTCGGCGAGCTAACCCTAAGAGCGGCGAGGGTGGAGTCGGCTTGATTCCTTGCCCTGCCGCTTTTATTGTTTCTGGTCAAATCGCTTTGGGATTCGAATTTCGGATTTCGGGGCTCGCAGGAGCGGAATTCTCCCGAATCCCGGTTTGTTGCCGTGTTTATTGACGAGGCCAAAATCCACGTGGCGGGCGGCGCAGGTGGCAATGGTTGCGTCGCCTTCCGGCGTGAGAAGTATGTTCCCCGCGGCGGACCCAGCGGCGGCGACGGCGGCCGCGGCGGCAGCAGCTACCTGGACAGCAACGCGCCCCTCAACACCCTTCTCACGTTTCGCTACAATCGCGAGTTTGCCGCCCGACGTGGTGGGCATGGCGAGGGGTCTAATCGGCACGGCCAGGACGGAGCGGACCAGGTGATTCAGGTGCCGGTGGGGACTGTCGTTTTCGACGACACCACCGGCGAGAAGCTGTATGATTTCAACGCCACAGGCCAGCAGTTTGCCGCTGCCCAAGGTGGCCGGGGCGGGCGGGGGAATGCACGTTTTGCCACCTCCACGCACCAAGCCCCTCGCAAGGCCGAGCCGGGTGCGCCCGGCGAAGAGCGGTCCTTGCAGCTGGAACTGAAGCTCCTGGCGGACGTGGGCTTAGTCGGCTTCCCCAATGTCGGGAAATCGACCCTGATCTCGCGGCTCAGCGCGGCTCGGCCCAGGATTGCGGATTACCCTTTCACGACGCTGGAGCCTCACCTGGGTGTGGTAGCCCTCGATGCTGAGCGCTCCTTCGTGATGACCGACATTCCAGGTTTGATTGCCGGAGCACATCTCGGCCGCGGGTTAGGCGTCCGTTTCCTGAAGCACGTGGAGCGCACGCGGCTGCTGCTTCACCTGATTGACGTGGCCGAGTATTCAGGACGCGATCCCGTCGAAGACTACAGTACTATCCTGAAGGAGCTGGAGAGTTTCAGCCCGACCGTGGCAGGCAAGCCGATGTTGCTCGTCGCGTCGCGGGTGGACGCCGCCGGGGAAGGTGACCGGCTCGCGGCGCTGCGCGACTTCTGCCGCGCGCTGGGAAAGTCGCTGTACGAAATCTCCTGCGTGACCGGTGAAGGTCTGGAGGAATTGAAGCGGGCGGCCTGGGCGATGCTGGAACAGATTCCCCGGCCCCGCCCGGAAGCGGACACCGCTTCCCTGCGCCACCCATAGGACTTGCTGAGCCGTGAATATCGCGCTTTTCGGCGGAACATTCGATCCCATCCACTCCGGTCACTTACGGGCCGCGCAGGCCGCCGCCCGCAAGTTTCGTCTGGACCGCATCCTCTTCGTTCCTTCGGGAAATCCCCCGCATAAGTACCGCGACCGGCTGACCTCTTTTCATCACCGCTTTGCCATGGTGGCGCTGGCCTGTGCCGGCGAGCGGCGCTTTGTTCCTTCGCTGCTGGAGGGACCGAGGGCGGATGGACGGCCGCACTATTCCATCGACACGGCTCAATTGGTGAAGCGGTCCCTCGGCCCCCACGACCATCTCTTTTTCCTGGTCGGTGCGGACGCCTTCCTGGACCTTCCCCATTGGAAAGAGTATCGCTGCCTCCTCGAAACGGTGGATTTCATTGTCGTATCGCGTCCCGGCTTCTCGGGCCGGGCAATCTGGAAGACTGTTCCGCGGGATCTGGTCCGATCCACCCCCGGGAATGTTCTGCCAAAGAGAATTGAGCTGAGGAGCACGAACTTGTATGTGCTCCAAGGCGTGGATGTTCCGGTCGCGTCGCGGGGCATACGCCAGGCTATCCGCGCCGGCCGCCGAGTTACTGGCCTTGTCCCCCAGCTTGTGGAACAATACATTCTGAAGGAGGGCCTCTACCGCCCCGCCAGGACGGGGTCCACACGATGATGACACCTCACCTGCGCGAGGCTGTGGGCGCGGCTCAGGGTCGCAAGGCTCTGGACGTGGCGGTTCTGAACCTGAAGGGAATCTGTTCGTTCACGGACTTCTTCCTGATTTGCAGCGGCACCTCCACCCGCCACACGCAGGCGATTTCTGACGCTGTGTGCGAACAGTTGAAGAAGTCGGGGATATGGCCTGCGCACCGGGAAGGGT
>JALHUF010000466.1 GCA_022866195.1 Terriglobia bacterium | reverse complement strand
TGATGAGATTGCCGATCAGCACCGCGTTACTGTTTGGCGCGCTCGAATCCTTGGCGTCCGGGAAGCCGATCTCCTTCGTCGTTTCACCGCCCTCGACGCCGTCGTGTGCATCCACGATGTAGTTGTAGAGCAGTTCGGTATAGTGGCCGCGGCTCTTGAAGTTCTGCCCGTGCGTCGAGTCGTGGATGTAACAGAAACGGATGGTGGTCCGGTCTCCGCCGAGGTAGAAGTTGTGGCTGTAGCCGTTGAAATCCGGCGTCCCATTGAAAGCGAACTCGCAGTACTCGATCAGCAACTCATCGTTCTCACCCGACATCATTCCCATATCGCAGTGAGTGATTTTCGAATGGCGCAGCACCGTCTTGCGGGCTCCCACCACACGAAGGCCGGCACCGTTGTTGCCGTTGCGGGCGTTCTGGAAGGCTAGGTTTTCGAAGATGTAGTTATCTCCCTCCACCTGGAACAGGGCGCGTGGCGCGGCACCCTGGGCACTCACGTCAACGCCCGTCCCATCAATGACGGGGCGCGAACGGCCGATACCTTGAACGGTGATCGGCAACCCCTGCGCGTCTCCGCCCCGCCACTTGACTGCTTCATTGTATGTGCCCGAATCAATCAGCACTGTGTCACCCGGTCGGACGCGGCCCACTACCTCGGCGATTCTTTGGTAGGTGCGCGTGGGGCCCACATGATACGTTCGCGTGGGCTCCGCCGACCGAAGTGCCTCTGCGTGCGACGAAAAAAGTTGCACCGCAGCGGCCGTTAGAACCAGCAAGCTTCCCATTATCCAAGATCGTTTCCTCACCGCGTTTACCTCCCTTCCAGGGCCGCCAAGGCGGCCTCGCGTACGGACTCAACGACATCTGTCTGGCTGGTCTTTTTGAGCGCGGCAACTGCCCGAGGATCACCCAGGCGTCCCAGCGCCGCAGCAGCGGCCAGACGGACATCCTCCTGCCCACGTTGCAAAAGGTGGATAAGGAACGGCACCGCCGTCGGGTCGCCGATACGTCCCAGAGCTTCCACTGCCCCGCGTCGCGCCGGGTCGCTTTCCTTCCCCGCAGCCTCGAGCAGGGCAGGAACAGCCCCGCGGTCTCCCAGTTCGCCCAGAGCTTCGGCCACAAAGAATCCCAGGTCGCCGTCGGCGTGCCGGAGCGTCTCGGCCAGAGTCGGAACGGCCGCAGGGTCGCCAATGCGCCCCACGGCCCGCGCCGCCATCCAGCGCCCCGCTCCTACCTCGACCGGAGCAAACAGCCCGTATCCTTTGCCGGGTCCCGTCTTTCCGCTAACCAAGTCGAGCAATGCGGGCACGGCCTCCTTCGCCTTCAGGTCTCCCAAAGCCACGCCAGCCGCCATTCGTACCGCCTCAAACGGGTCCCGCAAAGCGGAAATCAAGGCGCGCACTGCCCGGGAGTCGCCCAGCTTTCCCAGCGAATCGGCGGCCCAGTAACGGATCTCCTCGTTCTCATCCTGCAAGGACTCAATCAAGGGGCCCAGTGCCGCCTCCTCTCGGTGGAGTCCCGCCTCAATGATGGCCTGAATTCGTTCGGCTTCCGAGCCAGATTTCAGCCTCGCGATTACCGAGGGCCGAGTTTCCTGCCGCACTGGAATCACTTCCAACCGCAGGGAGCGCATCCGCACGGTCGCGCCACCGCTGGCATTGGCAAACACATCAAACTCGAAGGGAAGCCGCGCCGCTGCTCGCTCTACTCGCCCCAATCCTTCCTTGTCGGTCCACTCGACGGTGATCCGAAGGGCGGAGCCAGGTTCCAGCGCCTGAGCGTCCACCTTGAACCGGTTCCAGCCTGGCTGCAAATTTGGCAGCGTCATCTTGTTCATCATGACTCGGTGCGTGAACCTCATGTCCGCGAATAGAACGCGTGAGGAACCGCTGCCAGACTCGAGGCGAATCAGGTAAGAGTAGAGGCCACGCACCGAAGGCAAGCGTAGCGTCAAACGCTCCTGCTCAATCTGCGCCGGGCTCCAGACGGTGCTCCAGCTCTGGCCGCCGTCCGTGGAAACGGCAATCGCGGCGGATGCCTGGGGACCGGTAGCGTGAACGGTGGCTTCGACCGTCGCATCCGCAATCAGATAGGGGAAATCAAACTGGTGAGTGAAGCTGGAGGCCGGGCCGCCCAGCTCCGGCAAAAAAACCGCCTCGCCCCCACCGATAAACTGAGAATAGGGACCGCCGGGCTGGTAAAGATTACTCTCAGGAGAGACGGACCGCTGCGTCCCGGGATTGACGTAATAGATGCCCTGATTGTCCCAAAGCAAGGTATAGCGCTCGCCCCGGTGCAGGTAGATGCCCATGGAGAATTCCGGCATCAGGCTGAGGTGGGTGCGCAGCCAACCCTTCGTCCGCATCTTCAAGTCCTGGTTGGCGGCGGTGACGAGCAGGGGATTGCGCTCAATGTCCTCGCTGCTGGCAATCCATCCCTGCTCGTTGCGCACCCACCAGCCGTTGTTGACGTCCAGCGCGTGCGCGCGGCGCTTGCCGTCGATGTCTCGCCACCAGAGTTCGACGAGGCTGTGATGACGCATGGGGAGATATAGGCGGTGCGCCTGCCGCCCCAGCGACCGCCACATGGTCTCCAAAAGCCTGCCCTGTCCGTCGCACCAGTGGTTGCCGTAAACATTCAGAATCTTCAGCGTGTCTGATATGGGCACCTCATGCCCCTCTGCTCCCTCATGGGGAGGCCCTCCAATGGTCATGGTGCGGGCAATCCAGTTGTAGAGCGCTACCGCTTGCTCTTCCTCAGTACGGGCCCGCTCGATGCGGATGACGCTCTCCGCAAACGAACGCAGCGTGTAAGAATCCGGCCAGCGGTCGTTGCTGATCCTCAATCCTTGAATCGCGGGACGGCTGGTCAGTGGATCAGCGGCGCGCGGGTTGCCGTCAGCCCATAAGGGCGTTGAAAAAAGGATAACGCAGAAGAGAATGTTAATGGTCCAGTTCATGGAGCTGCATCATTGGTTCCATTTGACAGAAACATCATCCGGTTCGAAGCGTGGATGCTCGGAGCGAGCCACCTCCTTAATGTCCTTCATATACTTGCGCGCCGGCCACCGAGAGGTTCATCTCCCTGACAAGCACAAGCGAGGCGCGCAGGAGTATTCTCCGGGCATGGGTTACTTCCCCTGAGCGGTGACAAAACGCGCCTGCGCGTAACGAACCTCTGGAGCAACTCGTTCATGTTGACCGCGACGGGCTGGGCTTATGGCACTCTGAGCTCATACCGGTGCAAATGGTGCGTGTGGAGTTGAAAAGCCTGGTACAGCTTCTCCCGGCCATAACGGACATCCGGAGTGTAATGAAAACTCCAGGACTCATTATCCAGCAGCAGAGGGATTCGCACTCCCGCAGGTGTCTGGGGAGACAAACGGGTGAGACTGGTTCTTTCCTGAGCTCCCGTCCACTCCCGTTGCTTCTCCTCCTGGATGTCGGCAATCTCCGCAATCCAGGGAGAATCGGAATAGACCTTGCAGCGGTACCAGTTGTTCTTGTCAAAAGGATCCATGCCCTGAGCCATTTTCACCCAGATAGTGGCTTCTTCGCCGGGCTCCAGAATGCCGTTTCCGTTTCCTTTGCCTTCCGTGACGCGCCGCTCGACGGCAGCCCCTCCGCCCTGGTTCCCCTTTTGGTGGAAGACCGGGAACGTCATGGTGCGGCCATCCAGAACTTCCACCGCGACTGGGGCGGGAATGTCCTCCGGGATGACCAGCAGGTCTAAATTCTTGGCAACTTCGTACCAGCCGTCATAGGTCATATTCACGCGCAACCGCGTCGGGGCGAAATAGCCGCTGCCCGCCGTGAAACGAACGCGCAAGTCTGCCGAAACATCCGCCACCGCCCCAGATTCCAGATTGGCGATCTCGTGGGAGTCCTTGAGGATCTGGACCGTCGGATACTCGCTGCTCAAAACCAGCTTGACATGGGTCATCGGCTCCCGGCGGGGGTTATAGATACGAATCGGCAGGGAGATCTCTCGCTGGGAGGGGCATCTCAACTGGTCTTGGGTGGACAGAGGGAGCAGCACTGGAGGGTGCGCTCCAGTCCCGGGGCCCAGGAAACTAAGCTGGTGCCCTTCGCCGTCGACTGTCCAGGTGATTCGTCCTTCGGCATCGGCTTTCACTTCTTGCTTGCTCACGGTTCCATCTTTCAGGCTGTAGTCGAGAACCGCGTAGCTCCTGCCGGCACTGTAGATTGGCGCTGTGACGATGGTGATCCCGCAAGCGGGAATGGAGGGCCCATCTGGAGCCCACCGACGCGTTGTGACCCGCAAACCACCCTGCGTGACATCCTCCAAATAGGTGTAACCCGGCTCATTGCTACTGGCGCTGACCTGATATCCCCAAACTTCAAACGACTTGTAGGCGTTGGCATAGCTCCAGGCTTCCGGAGTATTGTTGAGTTGGGGATTGGCGAACGCCCGCATATGAAACTCGAAGGTCTCCCCTATGGAAGTGGCCCAGTGCTTGTGGTACTCGTCCTGCCGGTATTCGAAGTCCACCTCGTCTGCCCTGGCGTATGCGTCGCGGGTTTCCTCATGGTACTGGCTGATGTAGTCCCCGCTCGCCCGCACCAGTCTCACCATGGAGTGGCTATGGTTGGCCACATGGTCCTTGGACCTCCATAGACTCCTCCGCCCTTTCTCCCCTGTGAAGAACTCGGGCGCCGGGTTAAACGCGGAAGCGCTGCCAATCAGGTGCGGATAGCGGGCACTGAGGTAAAGGCTCAGGAAGCCGCCCATGCTGAGTCCCGAGGTCGCGCGATGGCGGCGGTCGGTCAAAGTGCGCTGAGTGCTGTCGATGTGCGCTACCAGTTCCTGGAAGTAACTTCCGAAATCAAAATCGCCGCCGTCTCTGCGAATATCCCACGGCGAGCCACCATAGAACCCGGTGTAATCCCGTCCTACGAAGCCATCCACCGAGACCACAATCACGTCGTGTTTCGAGACAAAGTCAATCATCTTAGGCAGGGTGTCGGTGCCTTCGTCATAACGCTCCAGGGTGTAGCGGTCGCTGTGCCCGTGAAAGTAGTAAATCACCGGGTACGCCTTACCACTGGTTTCGTAGTCGGGAGGTAGGAGAATTCGGTAAATGCGCGGCTCCCCAAACACCCTGGAGAAATGGCTATGGTCGGAAAACATCTGCCGGCCATAGCTGGGGGAGTGTGGTAGCAGAAAGGGAAGGAGCACAATCCAATGCAGCCAGCGCATCATAAGAGTCACCAGGGGGAAAATTCTTTGTGACCTACCAGAGACCATAATATGGTGTGCGACTGTAGACAGATTGAGGACTGCACGCAAGCAGT
>JALHUF010000465.1 GCA_022866195.1 Terriglobia bacterium | reverse complement strand
GGGCTGGTTCCCTGCAAGTCCTCCGTCCGATAAGTCGCAGTGATTTCCCTCTTCTCTCCGGGCATCAACGGGAAGTAATTGTCCTGCCACAGAATGGGCAGCAACTCTTCGCCGCCGCGGCCTTTCGTGAGGCGCAGATGAACGGAGAAGGCCAAGTGGGGGCTGGAATTCTCCACCGTGACATACGCGACGCCCTCATCGTTCCTGTGTTTGGTCCGGCTCGCGACCTTCAACTCGACCGGGGGCAAGTTCTGGAGCGCGGTGAGGTCGGCAAATGATTTGGTCGGCGTGTAGTACCAAGTTGATTTCTCCCAATTCAGCACCTCGGGCTTCGTCGAGAGCCAATAGAAATTGGAGCTGACCGGCTTGCCGCGGGAATCTGCCAGGGTGAGTCGGACGAAATAGGTCGTGGTCAAGCCTTGAATTTCCGGAATGACGAAAACCCTGGTGCTGCTGTCGGGAGTGACGTCGAGGGCAGCTTCCTTGGAGAATTTCTCCGTCAAGTCCAGGTTATAGACCTGGGCAGTGACCTTCATGCCCTGGAAAGACTCATAGAAGCTGTTCACCACCACGATGGAGTTGTCGTCGTAGGAGTACTGCACGTGCAACAGCTCGCAGGCCTTCTTGGAGCCAAAGTACCCGCCGCCGGGCCTCAGGTAGTAGTCGTAGAGGTGCCAGATCAGCGAGGGCCAAGCATTGTTCAGCATCCACTGGATCACTCCCGTGGAGGTGTATTTGTTTCTGCCAAAGGCTTCGAACATCGCTCGCTGACCTTCATAGGCCAACACCTGGGCTTTCTTGGCGTAGTCTTCCACTCCGGTGGCATTCCCATAGCGGGCATTCAAGGCTTCCGTAAATACCTTCAAGTTTCGGAAGGCCCCGCCCCCGGCGTGGAAGTCCCAGTACTCATCGATGGGCCACAGATGATCGGCAGGGATGAATTTGCGCAGGCTCTCCACGGGCGGAACCGCAGGCCCCGGACCCGTTTCCGTGTTGTAGCTGAACGCTCCCCCGCGCGAAGTGTCGGTGAGCCAGTAAGAGGGGGCCACGTACTCGTATGGGCCGGTCATCTTGACTCCGGTCGGCCCCGAGAACTCCGCCGGCTTTTCCGTGGCCGAAGACTGATAAGGATTCGGCCACTGATAGTCCGTGAGAACCTTGATGTAAGCCTGTTCGACTTTGGCCGGGGGAGGATTGTCGCTGCCGTTCAGCCATGTGTAGACGCTGGGATGGCTGCGCAATCGCCGGATCTGGTCTTTCTGGGATTCGACCGAGATGGTGTAGTCCTCCTCCTTCCAGTTCCTCCATCTCTCCCAGTGGTCGCAGCAGCACCAGCCGGCCATGACGAGGATCCCGCGGCGGTCGCAAAACTCCAGGAAGTGATCGTCTTCCATCTTCCCTTCCAGGCGAATGGTGTTGAGGTTCATGTCCTCGACATAGCGGATCTCCGCTTCCTGCCGGACGGGCGAGGCCCTCAACATCATGTCCGGAGCCCAACCCGCGCCCCGGATCAGGATCTTCTGGCCGTTGATCTTGAAGATGAGGTACCCCTTTTCGTTCTTCTCCGTTGTCACCTCGCGAATGCCGAAAGTGATCGCGGCGCGGTCTGAGACCTTCCCTCCCGTCTCGATTTCCATTTCCAGGTCGTAGAGGTTTTGCGGGCCGAGCTTGGCCGGCCACCACACGCGAGGCTGGGCGATGCGGAGCGGCGGGAATTTCTCGGGAGCGAAGGTAACGAGCTTGGATTCCTGCGCCGCCAGCTCGACGGGCTGCGAGAAATGCAAGCTGCCAATTTTCCCCTTCAGCGTTCCCTGCACGCCTTGCGCGCTCGCATTGCGAAGTTCTGCCGTCACCGTCAGATTCGCGGTCTTGAGAGAGGGCATATCGAGGCGGGTAATCACGTGCGGATATCTCAACGCCACCGGGCCGCTGGTGGAGATGTACACTTCGCGCCACAGTCCCTTGTCCTTGTCGGGCGGCGTGGGGTTCCAATCGACCCAGTTGATAGCCAGGTCGTTCGCTTGGGGAGGAAACACCTCCACGGCCAGCACGTTGGTGTCGCCCAATTTCGCGTCATCGGTAATGTTGAATTCATAGAGGCGGTAGGCCCCGGCCACCTTGTCGGACCCGGCGATTTGGCGCCCGTTGAGCCAGATGTTTGCCCGGAAGTTGATCCCGCCAAAATGCAGCCAAACGTTCTTGCCCTGATACTCGCCGGGCAGGCCGAACTCCGTGCGGTACCACCACGCCACGCGAAACGGGCTGTCGGCAGGCATGGGAAGATTCGAGAAATTCTGCCCGATGGGGTAGCTCGTTCCCGGGATGAACCGCAGGTTCTTTCCGAAATATGGGTCGGGGTAAACCTTGTTCGCGACCAGTGCTGCCACAACCGTGGTGGGCACGGTGGCCGGATACCAGTTCGTTGGTGTAAACTTCGTCGTAGAAAGAACTTCTCCTTTCTCCTGTACCTGCGCGGATGACTGGATCGCCCACCCTTCCTGTAAACTGAGCCTTGCCCTTGGCTCAGGGGCGCTCCAGGTCGTCGCCGCGCTCGCGAGGACGACGATCATGATCCACCCGGGCACATGACAATTCCGTCTCATGGGTTTGTTTCTCCTCCTAGCGGAAACTTGGCTGCCAAATCCCGCCTGCGGACTGCATTATACTCTGGCAAGTGGCCTATCTTAACCACGAGTTAACGGCCGGGCGCAGAATGCCCACCGCGACGGAGTCCGCAAGCAGGCGCTCCTTGACGCCCCGCCGCCAGAGCATTAGAATCCCAAGTGTAGAGCTCACCAAATAAGGCAATCAGAGAGGGGTCTATGCTGGATGGTCCGATTCCGGAGGCATTGACTTTTGACGATGTGCTTTTGCTGCCTGCCAAGTCCACTGTCCTACCCACCCAAGTCGATACGCGCACAGCGCTGACCCGCCGTATTTCGCTCAATATTCCCATCGTCAGCGCGGCCATGGATACCGTCACCGAAT
>JALHUF010000464.1 GCA_022866195.1 Terriglobia bacterium | reverse complement strand
TGTTTACGTGTTTGAAATCGCAGACCGGACTGTGATTGGGGAGACCTTATGAAAGCCGCGCTCCAGGCCGAATTTAAGCTTTTCGGGGTCGTCAAGCGTGAGGGGCGGTGGTATATCGCCTATTGCCCGCCGCTTGACCTTACGACCCAAGGCAGGACCCAAGCGGAGGCGAAAAGGAATCTTGTGGAGGCCTCTCAGCTCTTCATCATAAGCTGCCTGGAGAGGGGGACTTTTGATCAAGCTCTCAAGGAGCTCGGGTTTATCCCCGTAAAGAGCCAGGCTGAAGGCCTTCCCCCAGACGCATTCCCCATGGCTATCCCGATTCCGTTTAGGCTTGAGAAGGGCCTTCCTTGCCGCGCCTAACGCCGTTAGATTGGAGAAAGATTGTTCGCATCTTTGAGCAGCTTGGTTATCGACGAGCTGGGCAGACGGGCAGTCACATCAAGCTTGAGAAGCCCGGGGTTGCACGACCGCTGATTGTTCCTCGCTATGACGAGGTCGGCCTGGACATTATCCACAACCTTATCCGCACCGCGGGCATAACACGAGAAGCTTTCCTGTCCCTGCTAGAGCGTTCTTGACGCATCCAGTTGTCGTCCAGCCGACACTTTAATCCTGACCACATCTTCGGGGCCCTCCTGCGCCAGAGGATTGGCGTATACTTGCTGCACGCTCACGAGGAGGATTCATCCATGCGCAAGGTAACAGGTTCGCACTCCGTCAGTCGCAGGAGATTTCTCGCGACGACGGGGGGCGTGCTGGCAGCCGCGCCAGCCCTGGCCCGAGGCGGGTCGTTATCCGGCGCGGAGGCGGCCGTCGCCTCGCCGGTCATTCCGAGCCCCGCAGGTTTGGCGCGCAAGATCCCCATCGGAGTCTTTGATCCGGTTTACGACCACCTTTCGCTCGACCAGATGCTGGACAAGATCACCGCTATCGGGATTGAGGCGGTGGAGATCGGCACCGGCGGCTATCCCGGGACCAGGCATTGCCCGGTGGCCGACCTCCTGGCCGACCCCGCGAAGGCCAAAGCCTGGAAGAAGAAGTTCGAAGACCGCAACATTCTGGTGGCGACCTTCAGTTGCCACGGCAACCCGGTTCACCCCGACCCGGCGATCGCCCAGCGCGACGACGAGTCTTTCCGCCGCACGGTGCTCCTGGCCGAGCGCCTGGAGGTGCCGGTGATCGTCACGTTCTCCGGCTGCCCCGGCGGTTCTCCCACCGATAAGATGCCGAACTGGGCCACCTACCGCTGGCCCCCGGAATACGACCAGCTCCTCCGCTGGCAGTGGAACGAGCGGGTGATTCCCTACTGGAAGCAGGCGGCGAAGTTCGCGCGTGAGCACGGCGTGCGCAAGATTGCGCTCGAGATGCACCCGGGATTTGTGGTGTACAACCCGTTCACGCTCCTCAAACTGCGCGAGGCTGTGGGCGAAGAAATCGGTGCCAATTGCGACCCGAGTCACCTGTTCTGGCAAGGCTGCGATCCGGTGGAAGTGATCCACCTTCTGGCCAAGCAAAACGCGCTGTTCCACGCCCACATGAAGGACACAGTAATCGTGAAGGATGTGGCGGCGAAATATGGAGTGCTGAATTTCCCGGAGGATTCGGCGAAAGCTGCCGCGAGATCGGTGTTCTTCCGCGCCGTCGGCTACGGCCACGGCGCCCAGCTCTGGAAAGATATCGTGAAGGCCTACATGGAAGTAGACTTCCAGGGCATCCTGAGCATTGAGAATGAAGACCCGATTCTGCCCGGTGAGGTCGGCGTCGAGCGCGCGGCTTACGTGCTGAAGAACGTCCGGGCCGAGCTGCTGGGGGCGCAGTCCTAAGGGGCAGGCCCGCCGGGGCGGGCAGGCGGAGGGGTCGAGGAACTTGGCCGGATTTCTCGAGCGCGACGCCCTCTGCAAGCCCGGGTCAAACGACTGGAGGTAACAGGTGCTTACCTACCTGTTCGACGCCAGCGCCGCAGTCGAGCTGTATGCTCCCCGAAACGAGAGGACCCGCAAGACGCTTGAATTCATCGCAGAACAACGGCGGACCTACCGTAAGGCGGTGTTGCTGATCCCCAATTTCTGCATTGTGGAGGTTTTCAACGCGCTGGCGAAGAAGTACTTTGCCGAGCACTCCTTAGAAAGAGAGGGGTACGAGAAATGCCTCAAGCGCTTCCGGCAAGACATTCATTGGGGGAAAACCCTGTATGCGTACGAGCTTAGCCGATACCATGTGTTGGCTGCCGACGAGATCATCCCCATCGAACACTCGGTTGCCGTGGAGCACGAACGCGACCACCTGAGCACGTTCGATATTCTGGTCATTGCCATGGCTTGCGAGCTGGCCTTTCTCCGCCCGACCGAGGACGTATACTTGCTCACTTGTGATCGCAGAATCAAGAAGGTCTGCGATCAACTTGCGAAGACGGATAAGAAGGTGCTGCTCAGCTTGAAGGTGCCCGGCTTGCTGGATGAGCCGCAAGGCACAAGATGGCTTCCGCCTAAGGTGCTTTACTTGCTGCAGACGAGGCCCAGCGATATCCCGCGGGTGGAAAGGCAGCCGCCCTTGAACCTCTGACCCGCTGTGTCCCTTATCCGCCCCTCAGCCTCTTTCTGTTCTTAGCCTTCTCTTGCGGTTCTAAGCGCCGGGTTGTAGTAACCGCCTCCGCTCGTAACGATTGAAAACCGCCTGGGTAACGACCAGCAGCACGGCGATTCCTGCGAGGACCCAGATTCCTTCCCGGAGGCTTGTCCGTTCCGCGAGGACGCCGATGGCACGCGGCACCACAGCGCCCCCTAGCAGCGCCAGCGTCATCAGGATGCCGAAAGCCGTACCGAAAAGCTTCGAGAAATAGGTGCTCGCGGTTCCGGCGGTGTTGGGGAAGACCGGAGCATAACTCAAGCCACAAAGGACGATGCCCACCACGGCCATCGGCACGTTTGGCGCCGTCGCCAGAAGGAGCAATCCGACCACCGCGCCCAGCGAGGCTACGAGGACCATCTGTGGTCCGCGAACCTTCTTCACGATCTGACTCGCCGCCAGCCGGCCTATCATCAACATGACCCAAAACCCTATCAGAATGATTTGCGAGGCCTGCGCGGAGGCTTTGAATTCCTGCTCGAGGTAGGTGCGAATCCAGCCCGCCGTGGAAATCTCCACCGCCGAATAGAAAAAAAGCACCAAGGCAAGCAGAATCACCGCCGGGTCAAACGCCACGCGCCGCGCCGCACCCCAGTCAAAGCCGCCAGCCAGCCCTGGGGACGGGAAAGTCTCCCGCAGGGCAACGACGGCCACCGCAGCCACCAGCAGCGCAATCAGCCACAAGGTGATGTCCAGCCCCAACCGCGCGGTCATCAGCGCGACCAGCCAGGGAAAGAAAATTGCGCCCACGCCGAAGAAAACGTTCCCCAGATTCAGGGCCGAGGAAGGATTGTCGGGATAGAGGTCCGGGATGAGTGTATTTGACGCGGCCATGGCCGAGCTGCCGCCCAACCCGAGTACCACCAGCAACGCGCCAAGGACCGCGTAGCTGGGCGCATAGGCCATGCCCACCAGCGCTGCCGCGCAAAACAAGAACCCGGTGGCCAGCACTGGTTTCTTGCCGAAGCGATCAATCAGCGGCCCCGCCAGGAAGACCATGGGAATCTGCGGGAAGTAAAGGAAGCTGAAGAGCGTTCCGCTCCGCGCAAAGTCAAAATGGAGTCGCGTGCTCAGCTCGGGGAGCGTGGCGCCGAGAAAGGAGGTCATAATCCCGAAGGTAAACAGTCCGGCGCACGCTGTCCCCATCAGAAAAATCGTCGCAGTTTGGTTTCTTGAGGTGGTGGAACTGGGAGCCATGATACATGTCTCCTCGTCGCTGGGTGTTGACGGAAAGCTCGAGAATGCCGTTTGCGGCGGCGAGATTTTAAATCAGATTCGCCCGCCCGTGGCAAAAGGGATTCGCTGCGGAACTCGGCGCCAGGGTCGGCGCGCAGCCCCGCCTCCCAAGGCACCGTGAGTCCGGGCGCAAGGCAGCAGCCGTTGACTTATGCTCCGGCTCGTCTTTCAATAGACTGGATGCACCCGGATCAGGTTCTCGGTCTTGGCGCGTTGCGCAGGGTTCGTGGCCCTGTGGCTTGGCGAATGTCGAAAGCACCCCCACCACCGCGAAACGGTGCGCCGGGGAATCGCCTAGGCGAAAGGAACTTTTATGGATCCGCTTGATTACATTTTCAAGCCACAAGCGATTGCCGTGGTGGGGGCTTCGCGCCGCCCCGGTTCGATCGGGCGCGAAATCCTGCACAAGCTGATTGAGTACGACTTTCATGGCAAGGTTTTCCCCGTCAATCCCAAGGCGGACTACATTCACTCCATCAAGGCGTTCCCCCGTGTTTCGGCCATTCCTGATCCGGTGGATATGGCCATCATTGTCGTGCCGCGGGATGAAGTCCTGGCTGTGGTGGACGACTGCAGCAAGAAGGGCGTGAAGGGGCTGAT
>JALHUF010000463.1 GCA_022866195.1 Terriglobia bacterium | reverse complement strand
GGGCCGCGCAATTTCAAATCGATCTCCGCGATGCGGAAGCCGTCAGTTGTTTCCGTCAGGGTGCGCAGGCGCTCGTCGGAGACCTCCGTACGCGGCTCGGCGGCCAGCAGCAGGCAGCAGGATTTTGCGCTCCCGCGCCCGATGCGCCCGCGGAGCTGGTGCAGTTGCGCCAGGCCGAACCGCTCGGCGTGCTCGATGAGCATTACGGTGGCATTGGGCACGTCCACGCCTACTTCCACCACGGTGGTGGAAACCAGAACCTGAACCTCGCCCTGTTTGAAGCGTAGCATCACGTCTTCCTTTTCCTCGCTCGGCAGGCGCCCGTGGAGCAGGCCCACGCGGAACTCGGGGAAGACGATGTGGGAGAGGTGCTCGTACATCCGCACGGCGGGTTTGAGGTCGAGCTTCTCAGACTCCTCGATGACGGGATAGACCACATAGGCTTGTTCCCCGCGCCGCACCTTCTCGCGAATGAACGCGAACGCCTGCTGACGGTCCTCCTCGCGCAGGAGGCGTGTCTCGATGGGCGAACGGTTGGGCGGCAGCTCGTCGATGACAGAGAAATCGAGGTCGCCGTAGAGGGTCAGAGCGAGCGTGCGCGGGATGGGCGTGGCGGTCATCACCAGGACGTCGGGCGTGAGTCCCTTGCGGATTAGCTTGTAGCGCTGCATCACCCCGAAACGGTGCTGCTCGTCCACGACCGCCAACCCCAACTTGCCGAACGCAACATCCTCCTCAAGGAGGGCGTGGGTGCCCACGACCAGATGCAGGGCGCCCTGGGCGATGCGCCGCTTCAATTCCGCTTTCTCGCTCGGTTTGCGCGCGCTGATGAGCAAGTCCGCCTCGTAGGGCAAAGGTCGCAGCAGGTTCTTGATGTAAAGGTAATGCTGCGTGGCCAGGATTTCGGTGGGGGCCATCAGAGCAACCTGGTAGCTGTTCTCCATGGCCAGGATTGCCGCCTGCACGGCGACAATTGTCTTGCCCGAGCCCACGTCGCCCTGCAGCAGCCGGTTCATGGGGCGGGGCGAGCACATATCGTCGGCAATCTCTTTCAGCACCCGCTTCTGCGCGACGGTGGGGTGGAAGGGCAGGATCTTCTTGATCGCTTGCCGGACGCCTTCGGTGACGCGGAACTCGATCCCGGGCGCTGCTTTGGCCATGCGGCGCTTCAACGCCAGCCCCGCGCCGACCCCAAAGAACTCTTCGAAAATCAGCCGGATCTGGGCTGGCGTGCGGAACTGGCACAGGGTCTCAAGCGGCTGACCTCGATCCGGGAAATGGGTCTGGCGGAGAGCCGGGGCGCGGTCCACAAGGCTGTTCTTACGGCGCACGGACGCTGGCAGGTAGTCCGGGATCCCGGCGTCCACCGCCGTCAGGGCGGTGGCGATCAAGCGCCGCAGAACGCGCGTCCCGAGCTTGCCCACAGACTCATAGATGGGCACCATGCGCCCCACCTCCAACGAATCGCCTCCTTCGGGCTCCGATTCCGGCAGGATTTCGAATTGCGGCTGGACCATTTGTAGATTGCCCTGGCCGAAGGGATCGCGCTCCACTTTGCCGTAGAAGAAGACGCGCTGGCCTGGCCGGAACACCTTGTTCTTCTCCAGGTAAACGGCGTTAAACCACTTGCAGCGGAGCAGGCCGCTGGAATCCGTGGCGGCCAGATCGAAGATGTAAAGGCCCTTGCGGGTCCTCATCAAGCCAGAGGTCAGTACCTTCGCCAGGACGGTGGTGGTCTGGCCAGGCAGCAGGTCGCGAATGCGGGTGATCCGCGTCCGGTCCTCGTAGCGAAAGGGAGTATAGTAGAGCAGGTCTTCGACGGTGTGGATGCCGCGCGAAGCGAGCAGTTCAGCCCGCACCGGGCCGACGCCCTTCAGGTACTTCACCTCTGCGGCGAGCTTGGGCGGTGAGGTCGGCATTCAGGCTCCATTATATCCATTAGGCCCGCAGAAGACATGAGCGTAAGCAGCGCGCGTTGGATCAAGTCCCTCCTTGCCGTCCTCCTCGGGAACGGTCTCTACTTTTCCCTTGCCCCGCACCTGCCGGCGGCCGCACGACACCGCCCCTTTCGTCTCGACCTCGGCGTTCTGGTTGACCTGTGGTTTTGCTTGTTTGTTTATGGGATCTTGGAGGCAGCCACCTTGTTGAGCCGCAGATTCAAGCCGCGACCATAGACAGAGCGACTTGGAGAGCAGGGGGGGAGGAGCGTGGATGACCACGCGAATCCATGTGGGAACATCAGGGTGGCACTACGCCCACTGGCGAGGACCCTTCTACCCCGAAACCATCCGCAGTGAGGATATGCTCGATTTCTACTGCCAGCGGCTGCCGACCGTCGAGATTAACAGTTCCTTTTACCATCTGCCCAGCAAGGAAACATTTCGGCAGTGGAAGGAACAGACCCCTGTGGGGTTCTTCTTCTCCGTTAAGGCCAGCCGGTACATCACGCACATGAAGAAGCTCAAAGACCCTGCCGAGCCCGTCGGGGTTTTCCTTTCGCACGCCCAGGAGTTGGGTCCGAAGCTGGGCCCCATCCTGTTCCAGTTGCCTCCTCATTGGGGGCGGAATGTGCAGCGAATGAAGGAGTTCTTGCAGGCGCTGCCAAGGGATCACCGCTATGCGTTTGAGTATCGTGATTCCTCGTGGTTTCACCCTGAGACTTATGCCTTGCTCGAGCAATACAACGCTGCGTTCTGCATGTTTGATCTCGCGGGCAGGGAAGCGCTGCGTGTCTTGACGGCAGACTTTGCCTATGTGCGTCTGCACGGTCCCGCCGCGCAAAAGTACGCCGGCTGTT
>JALHUF010000053.1 GCA_022866195.1 Terriglobia bacterium | reverse complement strand
GAGGTCGTTTCCATCGACCAGCGAGGAGGGCGGGCCCGCACCCGTTTCTTTTTGCGAGTGGGTGAAGAAGTCACGCTCCAAGTACCCGAGGAAGAGAAAGCGAAGCGCATGCGCGTGGTATGGAGAGGCGAGCCAGGAGACTTCTATGAAGGCCTGATAGGCCTGGAATTCGTGGAAGCGGAAGAGTCCTGGAACCTCGAAAGCCTACGGGTGCGCTGGGAGTCCGAGAAGTTCTGAAGAGTGCGAGGCGTCGCGCGGAAGAGCGGGACCGCGAAGGCGCGCCTTGTATCTGGTGGCGCCAAGCTTGCTTCCGTGGTTTTGGCATAATGTCTTGGATACTCCCATGACTGCGCCGGAACAGAGAAAAAGCGAACGCCTCCTGCTGAGGATTCCCATCCGGGTGATGGGATTTGAAACCACCACGGGCGAGTTTTCGGAAGATACGTACACGTCGGTGGTGAACCGCGCCGGCGCTCGCATCGCCCTGCGGTGCCGGGTGGCGGTCAACGAGACGCTGCGCATCATCAATCTGGAGAATTACAGCGAAGCCGATTTCCGTGTGGTGGCGCCCACCGGTTGGGTGGGCACCGACGTCAACGAGTGGGGAGTGGAGTGCCTGGAGCCGGGGCGCAACATCTGGGGTATCGAATTCGCCGCCCCGCTCGCGGGAGAAGCTGGCGCCCTGATCGAGTGCCAAGAGTGCCACAAGCAGGTGTTCTGGGCCCTGACCCCCATGGACGTGGAGGTTCTGGAGGCCGGCGGCATCACTCAACGTCATTGCAGCCAGTGCGGCAAGGCTACCTTCTGGATGTACGCCGACGTCACTCGCCGCCCCGCGGAGTTCCCCCCTCCGGAAGCTCTGGCGCTGCCCCCGCGGCCCGCCGTATCCGAAAAAGAGAAGGAAAAACGCAGGAACAGACGCCTGGGGATGAAATTGCCGATCCTCGTGCGCGGCCCCTTCGGTCAGGAGGAAGTCAGCAAGACAGAGAACGTATCTAAGGGTGGCCTGGCGGTTTCGCTGGGCATGGACTTGGCGGTGGGAGACGTCGTGCGCGTCGTGTACCCGTACACTCCCGGTGGCGAGAACATCGAGCAAAAGACCGAGGTGCGGCGCCGCGCCAGCTACGCCTTCGGCGGCAGGCGGCTCTACGGCCTGCGGCTGCTGCGCTGAGCTTATCCCTGAGGTTCGCTTTCTCACGCCGCCGTGCGGCTGCCGTTCAGTTCAAAAAGCTGCCGGTTATACTCACCCCAAGGCGGGGCGCTCACCGCGAGGTAACACTATGCGATGGACCTTGACGCGAAGACATTTCCTGGGAGCCACCGTGCTCGCTTGGCCGACGTCGAAATCCCTCCTGGCGCAGGCGGCGGGAAAGCGCCAGCCGCTTCCCTACAAGCTGGGCATCATCACGGATGAGCTGAGCGAGAATTTCGAGCAGGCGCTCGACTTCATCTCAGAGTATGCCCTGCCTTACTGCGAACTGCGGGAGCTCTGGAACAAGAACATCATGAACTTGTCCCAGGAGGAGTTGACGCGCGCCCGACAGATGATCCAGAAGCGCGGCTTGCGCGTCAGCGACCTTGCCTCGCCGCTCTTCAAGTACAACCTCCCGGAAATGCCCGCCCGCGAGGAAAAGCGCGACACTTTCCGCGCCAACTTCACTGACCAGGACACCGAGGATTTGCTGCGCAGAGTCTTCGCGCTCGCCCGCTTCTTCGGCACTAACCAGGTCCGGATCTTCAGCTACTGGCGAGTCGATGAGCCGGCTAAGGCATACCCCTACGTCCGCGACCGCCTGGCCAAAGCGGCGGTCCTCGCGGCCAAGAGTGGGATAGTCCTGGCGTTGGAGAACGAGCCCGCCTGCAACATCGGGACTGGCAAAGAACTCGGGCGCATCCTGCGCGACATCAATTCACCTTATCTGCGCGGCACTTGGGACCCGGGCAACTCGGTCATGCTCGGTGAGGTGCCCTACCCCGACGGCTACCGGGAAGTTCGCGGGCTCTTCTCGCACATGCACTTCAAGGACGTGAAGAAAGACCCGCAGACCGGCAAACTGAGCTGGGCGCCGGTCGGCGCGGGCGTCATTGACTACCGCGGCCAGATCGCGGCGCTGCGCAAGGACAGCTACCAGGGAACTATGGCGCTCGAGACCCACTACCTCCGCGCCGACGGCAACAAGCTTGAGAGTACGCGCGAGTCGCTGGAGGGCTTGCTCAAGCTGTTGAACGAGTCCGCATCCTCACCAGGGCGCTAGCCTAGGTCCAGTCTGAGGGCGACCTCACCGCTGCCGTTGGGGGGCAGGTGCGCGGTTGGCAGGACTTACTTGGCGAGTCTTTGTGGCGCTAACTACTTTTGTTTTCAAGGACATTCCGGCGCAGATAAAGATAGCCTTTGTTTTCAGATAGATACTGGCGCAGCCAGAAATCGCCACGCTTTTTGGACCCGATTCGAGGCAATAACTTATTTCCCATCAATAAGATTCCGGCTTTCGCGGACTAACTCCTTTTTTTTCATAGACATTCCGGCTTCGTTTCTCGAGTGCACTCGGCTCAACCCTTTGTTTTCAACAACATTCCGGCTTCGTTCCCGCACTTTTCAAAGAATTCTTTTTTCTTCTCCCGACCTTTTCTTGTCCCTGGCCCCCTCAGCTCGCCAAGGCAGCGACGCAGCCGTAATGGCCCAGAACAAAAAGCCATAATCGAGTGTGCATTCTAATAAATATTTACTCTTTTGTCAAGTATTTTCGCGCGCCAGCCGCCTGGTGCGCCGACAGGGAATCCTGAGGCACGCTCCGGAGGGCCAGCACCAACCTCTGGAAGGGGGCTTCCGCCAGCGTAGAGACGTTCCGGTGCACGTCTCCTCCGTAAGCCGCCCCACCGGGGTGCCTCTACACGTCAATCCTCGGGGCGCGTGGCCAGGACGTCGGGCACCCAGTCCGCGTTGCAGGCGGTGTCGCACTTGGCCGCCGTCACGAAGCCCTCCAGCTTCAGTGTGCCGCGGAACAAGACCTTGATTCTTCGGCGCCGCGTGCGTTGACTTGCCCAAGCCGGCAGCGTAACATTCATCACAACGTGGGGAACCTGCCTATGCTCGGTAAGACCATTTCCCACTACCGCATGCTGGAGAAGCTGGGCGGCGGGGGCATGGGCGTGGTCTATAAGGCTGAGGACACCCAGCTTGGCCGCAGCGTGGCGCTCAAGTTCCTGCCCGCAGAACTCGCCCAAGACCGCAAGTTCCTCGAACGTTTCCGCCGCGAGGCCCGGGCCGCCTCCGCGCTGAATCATCCCGGCGTGTGCACCATCTACGAAATCGGCGAGCACGAGGGTCGACCCTTTATCGCCATGGAATTCCTGGAGGGCCAGACACTGCGGCAACGCCTCAGCGCCGGGGCGTTGAAGATCGAGGAAGCGCTGGACATGGGAATTCAGATTGCCGATGGGCTGGAGGTGGCGCACGCCAAAGGCATCATTCATCGCGATATCAAGCCAGCGAATATCTTCGTGACCACCCGGGGCCAGGCGAAGATTCTCGACTTCGGGCTGGCGAAGCTGGCGCCCGAAGGGCGGGGGCTGGGTGCTAGGGGCTGGGGGCTGGAGAAAGACCGCCCGAGCGGCGGGGACGCCGCCGCTACAGCCGTGACGGCCGCCGACGAATCGCTCACCAGCACCGGCATGGTGGTGGGCACGGTCGAGTACATGTCGCCCGAGCAAGTGCGCGCCGAAGAACTCGACGCGCGCAGTGACCTGTTCAGCTTCGGGCTCGTGCTGTACGAGATGGCCACCGGACGCCGCGCCTTCGTCGGTGGCTCGCCTGGCACCATCTTCGATGCCATCCTGAACCGCGCTCCTGTCCCGCCGCTGCGCATTAATCCCGAACTGCCGGCGAAACTGGAAAAGATGATCCTGAAGGCTCTCGAGAAAGACCGCAAACTGCGCTATCAGACCGCCTCGGACTTTAAGGCTGACCTGCAGCGGGTGAAGCGGGACACGGATTTGGCGCGAACCAGTGGGGCGTCCCGGCTTGGCGGGCCGGGGCAAGAGGCGGACCGCAGAACCCGACCGCAGGGCCCAACGCCGGCGAGGTGGGTGATGCGCCACTTGGTGGCGCCTAGTGTGCGTGGCCTGCGGGAGTGGCTGCTGAGGAGGGGTGCTGCTGCTCGCATTCGATCCCTAGCCGTGCTGCCGCTCACGAACCTCTCGCGCGATCCCGAGCAAGAGTACTTTGCTGAGGGGATGACCGGGGCCTTGATATTCGAGCTGGCCAAGCTGCGGGCCTGAAAAGTAATCTCGCGCACCTCGGCGATGCGTTACAGGGAAAGTACCAAGTCCCTGCCGGAGATTGCTGAAGAGCTGAATGTGGAGGGGGTGGTGGAAGGTTCGGTGTTGCGCGTGGGACAACGAGTGCGAATCACGGCGCAGCTCATCCACGCCGCTACGGACACCCATTTGTGGGCGGAGAGCTACGAGCGGGACATGCGGGAGGTGCTCGTTTTGCAGACCGAGGTAGCGCAGGCCATCGCCCGGGAGATCAAGGTGGCGGTGACGCCGGAGGAGGCGCGGCGCCTGGCCCGCGCCCGCCCCGTGAACCCCGAGGCTTACGAGGCCGATCTCAAAGGTCGCTTTCACTGGTACAAACTTTCTGCCGAGCATTTCGAGACTGCGCTGGAGTACTTCCAGCTTGCCCTGGAGAAAGATCCGGACTGCGCGCTGGCGTATGCGGGTATCGCGGATGTCTGGCTTAGCCGCGGAGACAGCGGAGTCGTACCACCCGGTGAGGCATTCCCCAAAGCGAAGGCAGCAGTGTTGAAAGCTCTTGGGCTGGATGACAGGCTCGCGGAAGTTCACGTCAATTTGGCGAATTGCAGATTCATCTATGAATGGCACTGGAGTGGTGCCGAAGCGGAATTCCAACGGGCGCTTGAGCTCAACCCCAACTATGCGGACACGCACCTTTTTTACTCGGATTTCTTGATCTCGATGAGACGTTCCCGGGAAGCGATGGCGGAGATAGATCGAGCCTTAGAATTGGACCCGTTCAATTTCTTCCTTCAGTGTTTCTTCGGCTGGCACTTGGTGTACCTGGGTCGTTATGACGAGGCCATCGCGCAGCTCCGCAAAACGCTCAGAATGGAACCGAATTCTCCCGCCGCTCATCTAGGCCTCTGGGGGGCCTTTCACCAAAAGCGCATGGATGAGGAGGCCCTTGCGGAAGCGGAGAAGTTTTTCGCCCTGCTGGGCGACAACGAAGTCGCGGAAGCGCTGACGCGTGGCTACGCGGAGGGTGGCTACGCGGGAGCGATGCGCCTTGCGGCGGAGAAGCTGGCGGCACGTTCAAATCGAACCTATGTTCCGGCCGTGCGTATTGCGCGCCTGTATGCCCACGCCGGGGAGAAAGACCAAACCCTTAAGTGGTTGGAGAAAGCCTATCAGGAGCGCGAATCTCCCTTGGTTCATCTCAATGTAGGTTGGGATTGGGACGACCTGCGCTCCGACCCACGCTTTCAGGATCTGCTGCGCCGGATGAATTTTCCTGAGTAGCGCGTCAGGGCACGACTTCAGTCGTGCCGGAACGCGAGACCCTCTTCCACGGCCTTTAGGCCCTGAGGCCTCAGCGGCTAAAGCCCGGCAATCATCTTTAGGCGAGTGCGCATCGGCACGGATCCCGATCGAGAACATCGGGACAGGTAAATCCGTGCCCTGACGCGAGCGCCGCATGGGCTTTCCGCCGTAGCGTCCACCTTCAGGTGGACACATCCCTGCAAACGCGTGCCCGCCTAAAGACCGGCGCTACGGGGATGAATCATGACCTGGATGGCGGCACGGAGTTCCTCGGGCTGAAAGACGTTCTTCCAATCCGGCTTGAAGATCCGTGCCGAGCCCCAACGAATAGCAATCTGGGCCGCGTCGGAGAAAGGCGACTTCTCTGCCCCGAAGACGATGGCGAGCGCGATTCGCGCGTGCCCGGCCATGAAGGCTTCGGCTGCCTCACGCGGCACGCCGGCCTCGACCGCCGCTTCCAAGGCCTGCTTCATGAGCGTGGCGGCCGAAGCCACCACGATTTCGGCCATGGCCGGTTCGAGCAGCGCGAACTGTTCCGGCGTGACGCGATAGGCCGTGCGCACGGGCGCAAAG
>JALHUF010000462.1 GCA_022866195.1 Terriglobia bacterium | reverse complement strand
TCGCAGCTTGGTTTGCAGCGCGGAATCCGCCAAAGCCGCCTCAATCTTCCGCACCGCGTCGTCGTCGTTCTCATAAATCAGCTCAGGATGGTCCACGATCTCGGTCTGTCCCCCGCCGTTGGGCACGAAAACGATGCAGCCTGCCTTGACCATTTCCGCTACGACGATCCCGAAGGGTTCGTTCTCGCGACCGTTAATCCCAAAGCGATGGCAGGCCATCAATTTGTTCTTCCTTTGGCCGAACACGCGTCCTTCCGAAAAGACCCACTCCCGGCCCTTGGAAATAAGCTCCTTCATTCTCTTCCCGTAGGGAGAGTCATCGATGAAGCGCAAGATGTGAAGGTGAACGGCATAACCATCTTGGCGAACTTTCTGGAGGATCCCAATGATGGCATCCATGCGCTTCTCGGGCACTATCGAGCCTATGCAAACAAAGCCGTTTTCTCTGTCCGCGTAAGGAACATCAGAGAAATCATTGGTCACAGGAGGATACAGAACTTCCCCCTGGACCCCGAACCTCTCGCGCATCAACTGTGCTGACCATCTGGAATTCACGAGGGTCAGATTCTGTTTCCAGGATTCCGAGGTCTTTCCGGCGATGGCCCTGCACAGCAGGAGATAGGCCTTCCGAATCGGGGTGTTACCATACCACCACGTTCTCCACCCCCTCAGGGACGGATTCATAGTGAACCGCCAATCCTCGACAAAGCCGAAATCGGCAATCAACTGGATCGTCGGGGCACCATAGTCGCAAACATTGTAGGTGTTGATCATCAAATCGAAGCGGGACGCGACTCTCCGGCAGAACCGTTGAACAAAAGCCCCCTGCAGGCCAAAAAATCTCGCTGCGTCACGCAGGCCAGGAGGAAGAGGGACCTCCAAGATCGAAAACTCACCGGGCTGCAAGCTCGTTCGGTAATAATCGTTGAGCCGTCCCAGATCAACTTTACCGCAGGTAATAAGACTCACGGAATAGTCTTGCTTGAGCGCCTCAATCGTCCAGAGGGCCGCCGCTTCCGACCCTCCAAAGCCCAACCGTGGGTGCACCGTAGCGACTTTAGCGCGTTTCATGACTAGTCTCTCGTTTGGCTGCAACCATGTGAATCGAAGTGTAGCGGGGGGGAGGGGGGGATATGTCAATATGGGCAAATCCCAAGGTCTTTACGAATTCTACAATCACCGTCACATCCACCTGGGCTGGCAAGAATGATGGATGAATTTCGCAGCACAGCAGCTCGCAAGCCGGGTGGGCCAAAGTTTGCTGCAAACCGCGAAGAACAGAGTATTCGTATCCTTCGACGTCGATTTTTAGGGCACGGGGAATGGGAAGTCCTTCCGTGCGTACCAGCCAGTCACCTTGCACGATCTCGACAGCTTCTGAGGCACTCTGCTGTTCGGTGTCTCCCAAATGCAACAGCAGCGACGGGCACACTCCCCCCACAAAGATCCGCCCCAGAGCGTTCTCATCCCCGAGCGCTTTCTTGAAGACACGAACATTTGACCGGCCATTCAAATCCAAGTGGGCAATAAGCCTGCCATAGGCACCATTTTCGGGCTCGAAGGCAATCACCTGGCCTTCTCCACCGACGACTTTGGACATCGGGATCGTGAATTGGCCGATATGGCTTCCAACGTCGTAGAACACGTCGCCCGGACCAAGGTTTGCGACGAGTACGTCCAGGAAATCTTTCTCCAGAGAGAGATTCCCCTCGATAGCCCTTAGCTCTTCAGGCGTGTGCGCGTAGAGTCGGACATCGATCCCATCCACCTTGGCCCGGAAAACGCCTTCCGATGAAACCGCCCATCGGAAGTAGCATTTCCTAAGGACGTTCGTAAGACCTAGAAATCGGGTCATTGCCAACAGGTCGGAGCGGTAAGTCAGGCGTCTCAAAATGTTCATTTTTGGTGGGTCTCTTATCCAGGCAAAGAGGCCGGCGCTAGTACGACTGGGCGAGAGGTGAGCTGCCTAAGAACTCGGAGCACATACAAGCGTGC
>JALHUF010000461.1 GCA_022866195.1 Terriglobia bacterium | reverse complement strand
TCCTCAAGATCTGGCCATCCTTGAGTTCCAGCTGGATCTCTTCGGAGGTCACCGTCAGGTGGTTTCCCCAGTCCTTGGGGCTAACCTTGGTCTGGATGGTTCCGCCGTTGTAGCGGATCTTGCGAAAACTGTTGCCCTGGCCGTAGGCTACGACAGCAGCCGTCAGGCAAAGGATCAAAACTCGCTGCGCCATGTCCCTTTTGAACATGTAAACATCCTCAAGACGTCAATGCGTTGCTGATCTTATAATCTGCGCGGGAGTAAATGTCAAGGCCGCTATTTTTGCAGAGTCATCCCGACCCCGGTGGCCGGAGCCGAGACAGCTAGCCAACCTGGCAGCCTGGGGCGCTGGCTACCCCCCAGGGCTTTGCGCAACAACTTTTTGGGGTTGACGCCGGCGGGGGCCCAAGGTAAAGGTAGATGATTCAGGGACGTTGAGGCGGAGCATGGCGACAGTCGGACAAGGCGTCGGTGGCCGGGCTGCAATCGAACCTCCCGAGGTGCGGAACGATCCCGGAGCCTCCCAGCCCCTTAACCCTTGCGAGCTGGAGATCGATCTGTTCTGCAAGGGTATGCGCATCGACCCCTCCTGCGCGCTGGAACAGGACGCGCGCTTCATTACCCGCACCCGGGCAGGACTGGGCAGTGGATTGGAGATTGTCATTCCCGGACCGATCAAGGACGTCTGGGTGAATGTTCCTGTAGAAGAAGACTTCGCGCAACAGTCCTGCTACCGGCTGGGGCTCGAGTCAGGGCAATACCTCGTCGTGGACGAGCGGCAGAACATCCGCTACCCTGTCTGCATCCCGCCTGAACCAGCCTGGTACACCCGCACGACTTCGCGCGGCACACCCATGCACAAGGTGGGGGTGCTCCAGGGAACTTACCTGGGAATCTACATTTCGAACTCCTGCGGCTTCTGGTACTACTCGCCACCGCTCAACTGCCGGTTTTGCGCCACGGGGCTGAACGTGGGCGTGAACGAGGTGGCCGTGAAGGACGTGGAAGACGTGGTCGAGGTGGCGCGCGCCGCCAAGGAGGAATCGGGCGTTACGTTCGTGCATTTCAATTCCGGGTACCAGACCGAGCGCGACCCGGATGTGGCCGCGCCTTACGTGAAGGCGGTAAAATCGCGCGTGGGCGCGCTCGTCGGGTTGCAACTCATCCCCACGCTTGACTTCTGGAAGTACGACCGAATGATTGATATCGGTACGGACCATTTCAGCTTCTGCTACGAGTTCCACAATCCGGAATACTTCGCCAAATTCCTGCCCGGAAAAGAAAAGCTTGTCGGGCAGCAGACCTTCTTCCGCGCGCTCGAATACACCTCCCGGAAGCTCGGCAAGGGCACCTGCTCGGGAGAAATCATCGCGGGCGTCGAACCGCTCGAAGACACACTCAAAGCCATTGACTACATCACCGGCATCGGCGCGTTTCCCACGGTGTGCATCTTTCGCCCCACCATCGGCGCGGATATGGAACACTGGCCTTCGCCGCGCTACGAGGACATGCTGGTGGTCTTTCGACATCTCTACGAGGCTTGCCGGAAGAACAACATTCCTATCGACGTCACGCCCAATATCGAGGTCAGCCTGATCGTGCAGCCCGGCGATACGCGCTACCTGGCCCCGCGCAACTGGAGCACACGCTGGTACGCGCTGAAGATGGGCGTGGCGAGGCAACTGGCCCGGCCCTACTTCTGGTGGAAGCGCCGCCCGAAGACTATTGCCGCCTCGGACGTCCTCACCAAGTAGCGGCGCCCTTCCGGGCGGCACTGCAATACGGGACCCAAGGCGGCCGCGACAATGCTTGTCAACAAAGCCCAGGCCCTGGTGGAAGAGAAAATCCGCGCCGAGTCACAGGCTAATCCCGTGGCTCGCGCGATCTGCGCGGCCGTCGAGGCATCGCCTGAGCCGTTCGAAGTCGCCGCGGAAGGTGCAGGCTTCGAGGTCCGCGCCTGCGCCTTCCTTCCCAACGGCCTGCCAAATCGCGCGAGGATGAAAATCTTTTCCCCCAAGCCCGGCCACACCCTGGTGTTCTTCTACAAGAAGAGCCTGGTTCCCTACAGCCGCGACCGCTACAGCTACGGCGGCATTGACCTGCGAACCGCCGAGGTGGATGAAGCCGAAATCGCCGCATGGCTCGCCTTCCTCAGCTCCGGCTTTCATCCTGATAAACGCCCCGCCCAACTGCGCCGCGCTTTCCCGTACGAGATCCCCCAATAATCCGGACAACGACTTACCGCCCTGCGAGCGATTTCGTCGTCACTATCGCAGGTGTGGCACGGGTTTCCCTTGGGGACAAGCGTTAGCAGCGAGACAGGTTGGCAGCATGAAGCAGATCAGATATGTGAGCGGAGCGGGCAAAGTGGGCGTGGGGCTAGCGAATGGCGGCTGTGGCAATCTGTGCTTGAATTGGCAAGGTATGCGGCGTACCATGTGTGACGCTGAGATCACAAGTTACGGCTCAAATGGAGGACCGATCATGAGCACCAAATCAGAGCTTGCGATGTCCCGCCGGCGGTTCATCGAAACAGCCACCTTGGCATCGGCTGGGCTTTGTCTCGGACCGCATTGGGCGTTCGGACAAATCGATGTGACAAAGCCCATGAAACGCGAAATGGGCCGCCTGCATTTTGAGGCGACCACGCTCGGTCTTGGTGGACAAGCCTCCCTACAATGGACCCCTGCGGATGTCGAGCCGACCAAAATCATTCTGAAAGCCTTCAACCTGGGCATCAACTACTTCGACACCTCGAATGCGTACGGCCCGAGTCAGTCGAATTACGGAAAGGCCTTCCGAGAACTCCAGTTGATTCCCGGGCAGCCGGGGTATAAGGAATCCACCCGGCGTTCGATCTTCTTGACCAGCAAGACGATGCTACGTTTCGCGAAAGGGGGATGGAAGAAAGAGGGGCTACGGAGCTTTACCAACGGACCCCAGGGCTCCGGCGCGGCGGAGGACGTCAAGAGAAGCCTGACCCAGATATTCGGCGATGGGCAGGGGTATTATCCACCAGGGTCATACCTCGATATGGCTCTTATCCACAATCTGACAACCAGGGAAGAAATCGAAGCGGTTTATGAGGGTTTGGCGAAACCCGACCCGCATGCCGAGAATATCGGGGCACTCGCCGCGCTCATTGATTATCGGGATGGCACCAATCTGACCGGCCTCAATCCGAAAGAAGAGAAGCTGATTCGCCACATCGGATTCTCTGGACATCATTCTGCGGCTGTGATGATGGAAATGATTCAACGCGACGAGCGCAATATCCTTGATGCCATGCTGGTGGCCATCAACGCCAACGACCGGCTCAACTTCAACATGCAGTACAACGTCATCCCGGTGGCGGTGGCAAAGAACATGGGTCTCATCGCCATGAAGGTGTTTGCTGACGGAGCTATGTACACGAAGCCGGCCACCTGGTCAAACAAACCCGAACACGTGGTCCGGACAGTTGGCAGCACCACCTTGCCCAGCCGACCGCTGGTGCAATACGCTCTGTCGACGCCGGGCATTCACACGGCGATCATCGGAACTGGACAGATCAGTGATGACCCCGAATCGTGCCAGTTGCGGCAAAACCTCTCTGCCGCCCAGGTCGCTGCCAACGGCCTTACCACTTCCGATCGGCTTGCCATCGAAAAAATGGCAAGCACTGCGAAGGACGGCAAAACGAATTGGTTTCAACGTCCGAAGGAAGGGATGACCCCTCCGCGGGAGGCTCTGGCTGAGCAGGAAATGCACGACGGAAAACGCGTGATCCGCCTGAAATGGCAGACCGCGTTTGCCGGCGATGAGCCCATAGCGCGCTACGAAATATGGCGTGACCACCGGAAAATCAGCGAGGTCAGTCATCAGCCTCAGATCAGCAGGAAGCCATTTGTCTTTGAAGAGGTCATTGACGACAGGGCCGCCCACAACTACCAAGTCGCAACTGTGGATACAGCAGGGCGCAATGCCCCCACGGCAGAACTCCTGGTTCCCAATGTTAGGTAGGAGGACCGTGAGCCCGAGGCATCTCGAGGAGTGACGACCTCGACATGTTCACGGCGTTCTTGGTCGAGTGCGCGGTTCTATCCGCTCTTGTTCGGGAGAGTCTGTCAGCAGACGGACCGCGCCAACGTCTTGCCGGTTCTCATTTCCGCCGTAGGCCAATACTACGCCGCACGTTGCGGGGCAATATATGATCACTACTGCAAACTTGCGATCGTCTTACTGTGAGATAATGGAGATGGTTAAGACCGCACTAGTGATACCTCAACAGGACGTCGGTTTTCCGCCGCGCTTCTTGTGAGGGGTGCGGAAGAAATGTTGGGGAGGAGGTGGCGTATGGCATTGTCCCAGATCTTAGGACCGGTGCTGATGCTGACAATGGTGAACTCTTATTCTGCCGCCGAAGTCTCTAATGTCGCGCAGAGTGCAACGGTAAACTTTCCCGGCCTTGGCACGGTTAGCGTGAAGGCCCTCGAACCCGAAGGTCACCTTCCCCAAATAGTGATAACCGAGAGGTCTGCGGGTCGGCAACTACTTTTGACCGACGTGGGAACATCTGACCCGGAGGGGCGCGACTCCTATGTTATCCACCACGATTGGTGTGCGGGCTGTCCCAGAGTCAGATTCCGGGTGCAGAACGTGACGGGTATGCCGAGCCCTTTGATTCTTGCCGTCGCCATTCGACCCGGTGGCTCTGATTGTCGTTATGCAGCAACCATAATTGGCGCAGTAAATGGACAACTCAAGGTGCTAACTCCTGACCAGCTATGGTCGAATGCGGAAGGTGGTTTCTATATTGGAGACTTGGGCAGGCGGCGTGGGTATGGCCTTGTACGGTGGAACTTCGTTTGGGGTGATGAAGCACATTACCAGCCGCACCGGTATGAAGTCAGCATCTTCCGCTTTGATGCAGCCGAGTCGCGGTTCAAACTAGTCCAAACCACCACCTCGCACCGAAAATACCGTACCGGCGAAGTATGGCTTGCTGAAATGGGTCTCAATTGCCGCAACGTGCTCCGCGACTTTCACGATCTCGGTTGTTAGTCGGCAGTAGGAACCCTCGGCAGCCCACAACAGCGGATTTGCCGTACCTAACGCTTTTCCCTGCGAGATTCCCGAATAGAACGACAAGCCTTGGCTTTCCGCGAGGGAAGCTCCCAACCTTGGCGGGGTGGGCCTTATCTTCTTGTCAGTGAACGCCGGAGGCCGGAGAATAGCGCGCCGATGAATTCGTTGCGCCTTTACTGGAATTTCGCGCGACCGTTCACGCTGGTCCCGCCCATGGTGGGCATCTTCTCCGGGTCGCTCATCGGCTACGGGGCCTCGCACGCGCGCTTTCCGGTCCTGCAGGTGGGGCTGGCGGTGCTGGCCGCCGCGGTCCTGAACGCCGCCTCGAACGGTCTGAACCAGATTTGCGACCTCGAGAACGACCGCATCAACAAGCCTCACCGGCCGTTGCCTGCCGGACTCATGACCCGGGCCCAGGCTTGGGTGTTCGTCGCGGTGACCTACATCGCGGCCCTGGCGATGGTGGCCGTGGTCAACTGGGAGACGTTGGCGATTTACGTGATTGCGGCCCTGGCGACCGTGGCTTATTCGGCGCCCCCGCTGCGTCTGAAGCGGCATCCAGTTGCCTCCAATTTCACGATTGCGCTGATTCGCGGCGAACTGCTCAAGGTAGCCGGGTGGGCGGCAGTCTCCACGGTGCTGCGTTCCCTGGAGCCCTGGTACATTGGCTTCATCTACTTTGTCTTCCTCCTGGGCGCAACCACCACCAAGGACTTTGCCGACATCGAAGGCGACCGCGCCGCGGGCTGCATCACTCTTCCCGTGCGCTACGGCGCCACATGGAGTGCCCGCGCCATCAGCCCCGCGTTTCTGCTGCCCTGGCTGCTCCTGCCCCTGGGGCTATACCTGCGGGTTCTCAGCGGCGACCGAACAGCCATCACCGTGCTAAGCGTCGTCATGCTACTGTGGGGCTCCTACGTGATCTATCTGATGAACAAGGACCCGTACCGGCTGGTCACAGAGGGCGAAAACCACCCTTCCTGGCACCACATGTACTGGATGATGATGGTCGGCCACCTGGGGCTGGCAGGGGCCTACCTCATCAGATTGAATCATTGATCCATTGATTCAATGGCTCGATGAGCCGATGCTTCGATGATCCTACTGACTGGCGCAACTGGCTACCTCGGCTCGCAAGTGGCGCGGGAGCTCGTGGCACGGAGGATGCTTTTCCGCATCCTGGTTAGCGACGCCTCCCGCCTGGGTTTTGACGCAGCGGCGGCGCATTGTGAGGTTGTGGTCGGCGATCTGCGCGACCGGGCGGCTCTGGAAAAGGCGCTGAGCGGGGCGAAGCAGGTGATCCACACCGCCGCCCTGGTGAAGATGTGGGTCCGAGACCCGCGTGAGTTTTGGCAGGTCAACGTGGAAGGACTCAAGAGTCTGTTGCACGCTGCGGCTCGGGCCCGCGTGGAGCGCGTGGTGTACACCTCTTCGTTCCTCGCCCTCGGCCCCTCGGCCGACACGCAGGCGGGGGAAGAGCTTAGGCATCGCGGGCCTTGCCTGACCGAATACGTACAGACAACGGCGGAGGCGCTCGCCTGGTTACGCGCCGAAGGACTGCGTCAGTTCCCCGTGGTAGTTCTGTTACCAGGAGTGATTTATGGTCCGGGGCCCAAGACCGAGGGGAATCTGGTGGGCGGGATGATCGATCAATACCTGGCGGGGAGATTCCCTGGCCTGCTGGGCACGGGAGAACAGCGTTGGAGTTTCTCCTTCAATGCGGACGTGGTTACCGCGCACCTTGCCGCGCTCGAAAAGGGAAGGCTCGGTGAGGAATATGTCCTCGCCGGCGATAACCGCTCGCTGAACGATTTCTTCCGGCTTCTGGAAGACATCTCGGGCGTTCGTCATCCGGTTCGCCACCTGCCTTTTGCGGCTGGGAAAATGGTGGGGGCGCTCGACCTCCTGCGCGCCAGATTGTTCGGCCGCCCGCCGCAGCTCACTCCCGGCGTGGTCGAGATTTTCAAACACGATTGGGTTTATTCCAGCGCCAAGGCCGTGAGGGAGTTGGGCTATCGCCTGACTCCGCTGGAGGAAGGACTGAAGAAAACGATTGATTCATTGGCTCATTGATTCATTGAATCATTGAGAGCACTGAAAAGCGTGTCGGTGGGCCGCTGTATGAAATGAGGCGCACTGACTACGGGCAACCGACAACTAACACCCAACGACCGCGCTATGCCGACTCCGAGCTCGCGTGCTGCTACCGGAAGGACGCTCCTCTCGACGCGGAAGATTGTCCACATGTCGATGCTCATCTTCGCGTTTCTGTTGCCGCTCCTCACGTGGCTTCAGGCTGCGGGCTGCGCCGTGCTCGCCTTACTGTTCAATCTCTTCATCCTGCCGCGCCTACAGGTTGACTTGAGCAAACACCCAGCCGTGGCAGGCGCCGACCTTCCTCCGTCCGGGGACGCGGGCGTGCAGGTCCGTCCCTATCCTCCGGGCACCTGGACCGGGATTGTTCTTTATCCCGTCTCGGTCCTGCTGCTCATCCTTTTGTACCGGAGTCACCTGCATATCGCCGCCGCGGCGTGGGCCATCATGGCTCTAGGCGACGGAATGGCGAGCGTCGTGGGCGAGAGCCTGTGCGGCCCTGCACTCCCCTGGAATCGCGAGAAGACGTGGTCCGGCTTTGCCGGTTTCATAGTGGCGGGAACGCTAGGGGCCTTTGCCCTCACCCGCTGGGTTAATCCCGCGCTGCCAACGGACAGAGTCGTGATTGTCTCCCTGTCGGCGGCCCTGGTGGGGGCTCTGGTGGAGAGCGTCCCCATTCGCTTGGACGACAACATTTCGGTGCCGCTGGTGTCAGGCGCGTTCCTGTTCTGCGCCTACCTGGTCGAAAGCGCAGCGCTTGCGAGCAATTTGCCCTACCTCGGCCGAAGGATTCTTCTAGCCTTGGTCATCAACGCCGCCTTTGCTCTGCTGGCCCTGGCGCTGAAAACGGTCAGCCGCTCGGGCGCCGCGGTGGGATTCATTCTCGGCACCGCCGTGTACCTGGGCTATGGTTACAAGAGTTTTCTCATCCTGCTTAGTTTCTTCCTGCTCGGCTCAATAGCCACGCGCTTGGGCTACGCGGCGAAAGCGGCGCGCGGGATAGCAGAGCGGCGCAAGGGCGCGCGCAGTTGGCGTGAGGCGCTGGCAAACACGCTGGCGGGGGCGTTCTTCGCCCTCCTGGTCATCACCACTCACCAGGAAGCCGCGTTCCTGGTGGCGCTGGTGGCTGCCTTCTCGGAGGCGGCCGGGGACACGGTTTCCAGCGAAATTGGTCAGTGGCTTTCCCCGCGAGCTTACCTGATTACGACCTTCAGGCCCGTCCCGGCCGGAGAGAACGGAGGGGTTTCGCTGGCGGGAAGCGTGGCGGGACTTGTGGCCTCCGCGCTGGTCATCGGGCTCGGATTCGGGTTGGGTCTGTGCGGGAAGGGCAGCGCTGCCATCGCGCTGGGTGCGGCGATAGTTGGGAATCTGCTCGACAGCGTGCTCGGCGCGACGCTCGAGCGCCGCGGTCTGGTCACCAACGGCATTGTGAACTTCGCCGGAACGACCTTTGCCGGCGGATTGGCACTAGCTCTCTGTCTGATATAATGCCGGCTCGGACAATCACCCATGATGACATTCCGGGAGAAACTGGCACAACTGGGCCAGTGGCCTTTGCGGGCCGCGGACGTGGAAACTCTCCAGGTGAATTTGGGCAAGCTCTGCAATCAGACCTGTCGGCACTGCCACGTTGATGCCGGACCCACCCGCACCGAAATCATGCCGCGCGCCACGGCGGAGCTGGTGGTGGAAGTTCTGCGGCGGCACCCTATCCCGAGCGTTGATCTTACCGGCGGCGCTCCGGAACTGAACCCGCACTTCAAATATCTTGTGGAGGCCGCGCGTGCGCTGGGCCGCCATGTGATTGACCGGAGCAATCTGACGGTCTTCTACGTCGAGGGCCGGCAGCATCTGCCGGAATTCCTGCGTGCCCACCAAGTGGAAGTGTTGGCCTCACTTCCCTGCTATCTCGAGCAGAACGTCGAGGCACAGCGCGGCAAGGGCGTCTACAGGAAAAGCATCGAGGCCTTGCAGTGGCTGAACCGCCTCGGGTACGGCCATCCAGAGACGGGACTGAGACTCAATCTTGTCTACAACCCACTCGGACCCTCGTTGCCGCCGGCGCAAAAGCCGCTGGAGGGCGCTTATCGCCAGCATCTCGGCGAGCAGCACGGGATCGTTTTCAACCAATAGTATCGGTTTCGATTTTAGCATCATTGGCTCGCTCTTTTCATTTAAACGATAGCAACCGGCAGTTCCTCGGTTTCTTACAATAAATCGCTCTTCGGAACCTGCTCACATAGGAAAGGTCAGCGACCTACTCCGCCCCCAATCACAACGGTCAACTCTGAGAATCCATTCTCTAAGGTATTCTTGTCAAAGTAGCAGGTCGATG
>JALHUF010000460.1 GCA_022866195.1 Terriglobia bacterium | reverse complement strand
GCCCCGCCTTTTCCATCGCCAGGACCATTTCGCTGCGCAAATCCTGATAGTGGTCGGTGGGAGGGACGGGGAAATAGCCTTCCTTATACCGCGGGCGGTAGCCGAGGTTATCCTTCTCGCGTCCGGAATTCCAGCGGCCCTCTTCCGCGTCGATGAAGTAATACCCGTGCTGCTGCGCTTGGTCGAAGCGGATGTTGTCGAAGATAAAGAACTCGGCTTCCGCGCCGAAGTAAGCCGTGTCAGCAATCCCGGTGTAAGCCAAATAGGTCTCCGCCTTCTTGGCGACATGCCGCGGATCTTTCAGATAATGCTCCTTGGTGACCGGGTCAACGATATCTCCGATCATGACCAGGGTGGGCACATCGGTGAAGGGATCCAGCATGTACCAGCCCGGGTCAGGAACCAGCAGCATGTCGCTCTCGTGAATGGCCGCCCAGCCGCGAATGCTGGAGCCATCCATGCCGAACCCGTCTTCAAAGGAACTCTCCTCCAGCACATGGAGGGGAAAGGAAATGTGATGCCATAGCCCGGGAAGGTCCGTAAAGCGGATGTCGACAATCTTAGCGCTGTTGGCAGCGGCAAATTCCAAGACGGCCTTCGGGTTCATGGAACCTCCATAAAAATCTTTTTGGCGCACGATAAGCCGCAGAAATGGATGCTGGAGTGATACCAGCCCGCTACCATATCCCGCAGGAATATGTTAGTCAAGCCCCACCGCTCACCGCGCGGAACACGCCGTTCGCGCGGACTCGTCACCCCCAGTTGCGACCCTGGGGCGCGGGCGAAAATCTCATTGACACTTTTCTTTCCTTTTTGTTAGCTTAGCGAACCGTCGCCCCTGCGTGGTAAGAAACCAGAATTGACGCGCCACCAACTGGGCGCGGGGCTGTGTGATTTTCGCGAGGAGACCAAAAAAGGCGGACCAAAGCGGATGTTCGTACCCAAGAGGATGTTCCTGACGAAGGGCGTCGGCAAGCACCGCGAGAAACTGACCAGTTTCGAACTGGCTCTCCGCTCGGCGGGAATAGCCGCCTGCAACCTGGTGCGCGTCTCAAGCATTTTCCCCCCGCGGTGCAAGTTGATTTCCCGCTCCGAAGGCATGAAGGAAATCAAGCCGGGGCAAGTCACCTTTTGTGTGATGAGCGAGAACTCCATGCGCGAACCTCACCGGCTGATCGCCGCTTCGGTGGGCGTCGCCATTCCCACCGACCGGAACACATTCGGGTACCTCTCCGAACATCACTCGTTCGGCGAGACAGAGGAGGTCGCCGGGGAGTATGCGGAGGAACTGGCCGCCGAGATGCTCGCGACAACGCTTGGCGTTGAATTCGATCCGGACCGGAGCTGGGATGAAAAGAAGGAAATCTACCGCATCTCGAACAAAATTGTCCGGACCATGCACATTACCCAGTCCGCGATCGGGGACAAGCGGGGCCTCTGGACGACGGTTCTGGCCGCGTCCATTTTGTTGGGCGTCGGCGAATAGTCTCCCGGGCGCGCTGCCGCCGGCCAGTCGGCACCCGCTGACCCGACCGCGAGCCATCTCCACAGAAAGTTCCACCAGGACTTGAGAATCTGAGGGAGTAGCATGCGCAAACACGAGATGCTGTCGCGCCCCACCCGGCCGGTCACGGTCGATCGTCACAAGAACGCCGCGGCCCTGCTCGAAAAGATGCAGGGGATTTCCTTCCAGGCACGTAATCTGGGCGCCGCCTACCAGATCTGGCGTCGGATGCTGCAGGACCGGATAATGATCATGATGGGCATGGCCGGGGCCATGGTTCCCGCCGGCCTGCGGCGCCTGGTCGTCTACTTGATCAAGCACCGCTTGATCGACTGCCTGGTCTCCACCGGCGCCAACTTCTTCCACGACCTCCACGAGACTCTGGGGCGGTTCCACTTCCAGGGCTCGCCTAACGTCGACGACGTCACCTTACAAAAGAATCTGATCGATCGCATGTACGACACCTTGGCCGATGAGGAGGAATTCCGCGAAGAGGATGCCTTGATCGGGCGCTTCGCGGCGACCCTGGACCAGTCGCGCCCCTATACCACTCGCGAATTCCTCTACCTCCTGGGCAAGGAGTTCTCCAAGCGCGCCAAGGAGGACGGCATTGTCACGGCCGCGTACAAGGCGGGTGTTCCGCTCTACTGCCCGGCGGTGGGCGACTCTTCCATCGGCATCGGCATCGCCGAGAACCGCTACCTGAGGAAGAACCACCTGACGTTCGATGTCATGGGGGATGTGCTGGAGACGGCGCGGCTGGCGGGTGAATCGCCCGCCAGCGGGGTTATCTATTTTGGCGGCGGAACGCCCAAGAACTTCATTCAGCAAAGCGAGGTGACTGCCACCTTCATTCGCCAGGCACACAGCGGCCACAAGTATGCGATCCAGGTGATTACCGATCCAGCCCACTGGGGCGGGCTTTCGGGCTGCACGTTCGAGGAAGCCCAGAGCTGGGGCAAGATCGCCCCGGACGCCACCATGGTCACCGTCCATTGCGACTCGACGATTGCCATGCCGCTCCTCGTCACCGCCCTTTCGGAAGATGCCGCTTTGATTCGGCGGCGGAAGAAGCCGGTCTTCAAGATGGGCCGAGAGCTCAAGTTCTCGTTTCCCCGCTAGCGCCGGCTGAACGGTTCCGTGCCCTCCAGCGCCGGAGTGCGATGCCGTCTTCCTCGCCTGCCAACTGCCTGACTGTCGAACCCGCCACCCGGGCAGAAATCTCTCGTTCCTCCAGGGCTGTGGGCGCGGGATGGTATAATCCCAGCGAGCATGCAGTCCGGCTGGATTCCCGGAGTGCAGGAGTCTGAGGCTCTCCCGGACAATGGTTCCCTTATCGGATACTCCGAGCGAAAAGAGCTCCCTGACCGCTGAGGGTCAGTCAGTCGTGCGTGATTTCCAGGATCGCACCCTGGAAGCCGTGAAGGGGACTTTTAACCGTTTGATCTACCTGGCTTCGCTGCGCGACCATAACACCGGCCGCTACCACCACTATGGCCTGGAAACCCGGCACTCCAGCGAGGCCGTAGATGAAGCTTTGCGGTGGTGCCACGCCCGCGTCTTCGAGGCCTTAGTCGCGCAGCCTCTGCAAGAGCAGACACAGGACCTGCTCCACTTCTTCGAGTCCCTGAAGACCGATAAATCACGGCTGGTGGAAGTGTGGCAGCGTCTGCGAGCCTACCAGATACTGCCGCCCGAGGACTGCCACCCCCTGGCCCGGGAACTGTTCACCAAGAACGTGGAGATTATCCTGCAGGTTCTGCGGGCCACTGACCTGTGGGAACTACTTGACGATCCGCATCGCGACGCCGACGACCTGTCCTAGCACTTCTCCCTCGTCGGGAACGCGGATGGTGCGGGGAGCGCAGGGCGAAAGGGGATAGGGGACCAGCATCAGCTCTCGACTCCGCTGAAAACACCAGCAGCACTCGTAGCTGTAGCGGAGTTCCAGGAAGTAGATGGGCCGGTCAAATTCGGTCGTCCACCCCTGGTTCACCACGCGCCGCCGGCTCTCGTCAATCTGGACGATGGAGCCGGGCCGCAACAGCGGCGTCATCATGCGGTCTTCCAGGCCAATGTACCCGTAAAGAAACTTCCGCAAGTCCAGGGTGGCCAGCAGCCCTACCGGGATTTCTCCCCATTCCTCAATCACCCGCGAGAGGAACACTGTATCCTGCGGCCGAAACCCGGGATCGAAGCGAACGGGAAAACGAATGGGCCTACTGGGGTCGCCCACCTCTGCCGTGAACCGGCGGGTGCGCGTGTGGGGTGCCTTGAGCCGATGCTCCTCCATCTTCCCCAGATTGATCCCGTACAGTCCCAGCACTTCCTCCAGACTCATGTCATAGATGACAGCCAGGCTGTACAGCTTGTAGATGCTGGGAAGCGAACCATCGTTCTCGACTTGGTTCAGGCGCCCGGTAGAGACAATGTAGTCGGAGCTCCGCTCCGCATCCGCGATCTCGAGGCTAGCTTCCTCGACGACGCGCAGCGTCAGGTTGAGACGCTCGCGAATCTGCCGCAGTTTCTGCCCGGCGCGAAGGGCGAGAGTTCCGGTCGTGGTTGGAGGCGTCGAAGAAGACGGTTCCCTCATGGCTAAGGCATGTCGAAAATCCCGGGTATTTCCCCCGCCTGCGAGCGCCGAAGTGGAACCAACAGGGCGCGATATCACGGCACTTGCGCTTGGGTGTTATTAACTATAGGGCAATCGCGTGGGATTCCACCAGCGGTACTTCGGAACCGGTTGGCACCCCGCACCTGGCCCGATAGTTCCCCGCTGGCACCCGCATCTTGGCGGAAAAAGCAACGGGCGGAGCCAGCCGCCCAAACAGCTTGCCCCGCCCCGGGAGTGGAGTGCTTAAACACTACTTGCGGAACGCGTCCGCCTTCTCTTTCTCCGAGGGCGGTTCGGCGCGCCCGCCGAGGTATTTCGCCAGGAAAGGTTCCGCGGCTGCGTAGAATATCAGACGGTTCTCAGGTCGCGCAAAGCCGTGGCCTTCGTCCGGGAAAACGATGTATTCAACCGGCTTGTTGTTCTTCCGCATGGCCTCAACAATCTGATCGCTTTCGGCCTGCTTCACCCGAGGATCGTTGGCACCCTGACCAATCAGCAGCGGCGCCTTGATCTGGTCCGCCTTGAAGAGGGGCGAGCGCGATTTCAGAAACTCCGGCTCGGTTTCGAGGTCTCCCACGCGCTTCTTGAGAAGCGATTTGGCGGGGGCCCAGTAGGGAGGAATCGTGCTGAGCCACGTCACGAGGTTGGAGATGCCAAAACGATCGACGCCACACACGAAATCATCGGGAGTGAAGGTGAGACCCACGAGCGTGGCATATCCGCCGTAGCTCAAGCCCATGATGCAAACTTGTTTGGGATCGGCATAGCCCTGCTTCACCGCCCAGTTCTTGCCGTCGATCAGGTCAGTGTGCATCTTGCCGGCCCACTCCCGGTCGCCGGCATTAAGGTAAGCCTTGCCGTAGCCCCACGAGCCACGGAAGTTGATCTGCAAGACTGCGTAGCCGCGGTTGGCCAGCCACTGGACTTCGTTTTCAAGCCCCCACATGTCTCGCAACCATGGCCCGCCGTGGACGTTAAGCACCATGGGCAGATTCCTGGGTTCAAGCCCGACGGGTAGTGTGAGGTATCCATAGATCGTCACCTCGTCGCGCGCCTGGAATGAAATGGGCTGCATCTTCGCTAACTTATACTTCTCGAGAGCCGGGCGGTCGCTGAAGAGAAACGTCGCCTTCTTGCTGGCGCGGTCGTAGGCATAGGTCGTGACCGGGGCATTATCTATGCCATAGCTTACGATCCATGTGTTGTCCGCCAGGTCGCG
>JALHUF010000052.1 GCA_022866195.1 Terriglobia bacterium | reverse complement strand
GTCCACCACGCCGCTCGAGCCAACGCGCACGTAGGTGACGCTCACGCCGCGTTTTTCCAGCGCTTGCGCGGTGTGGAGCACGGCATGATGCTCGATGGCGGTGGTGATGATGTGCTTGGTCTCCGCGCGCGCCGCTTCTACCACGCCGACCAGCGCCGCGTTGTCGGCTTCTGTGCCGCCGCTGGTGAACACTATCTCGCCGGGCCGGGCGTTCAGCAGCCGCGCCACCTGCTCGCGCGCCGTTTCCATCGCCGCTTTTGCTCGCTGGCCGTACCAGTGGATGGAGGAGGCGTTGCCGTAGTCCTCCAGCCAGTAAGGCTTCATCGCCTCGAAGACTTCCGGCGCGAGCGGCGTGGTGGCGTTGTTGTCGAGGTAAACTCTGCGCATGGATCTGGTGCCCGCGGATATCAAAGCATCAAGGAGAATCTTCCTGCCTAGCCCCAAAAATCAGACTAGCCGAGCGCGCCAGGCTTGTCAAACTGCGGCGCCCCGGGGTGACGGCCGGCGCCAGATTATGATTACACTTTGCGGGCTTGCGAGGCTGGCGGGTCGATGGTAATCTACTTGGGCGCCTGATTGTTCGCGGGGGTAATTCAGCGGTAGAATGCCAGCTTCCCAAGCTGGACGTCGCGGGTTCGATCCCCGTCCCCCGCTCCACTCTTCCTGTTTTTCAGCAGGAGTCCTTGCCGCAGTCTGGTTCAAGGACGTCCACAACAGCTCGAACTCGGAGCGAGGCATCCGTCTCGATATTCTCGCCGCGCACAGGGCAGCACCCTGAAGAGCCGCTCACGCGGGCCGTCTCCGAGCCTGCCACCCATGAATTCCAGGATTTGGCTACACAACCTCCATGGTGGAAGGAGGCTTGGGCGCGACATGGTAAGTGACGCTCACCACCTCCGCCAGCTCGGCCAGGATTCGGCGGCTGAGATCTTCCAGAGTTTCCCAGGGCAGCCGCATGGGGAGGGCCGTACGCGCGTCGGTGCTCTCCCAGCAACGAATCTCTATCTGGTAGCCGAATTGTCGGCGGCCTTCGCGCATGCCGGTGACGCGGTCTTCATGCAGGATGGCCATGTACTGAAACGCTCCGGTGGTGGAAAGCGCAGCTTCGGTGATGGCTGTCGCCTTGCGCACCAATTCCAGCCGCTCCCGCGTGGCTTCACCGATAACGCGCGCGGCCAGCGCTGGACCCGGGAAGGGCATCCGGGCATAGACTGAAGGGGGCAGGCCCAGCGCCTGGGCCACTTTCCGGACCCCGTCCTTGCGAAGCTGAATCAAGGGTTCGATGATCTGGTAGCCAAAGGCTTCTTGCGGATTGATGCCCAACTGTTCGAAAACGTTATGCTGTCGCTTGATCCCGGCGACGGTCTCGTCCACATCGGTCAGGATGGTGCCCTGGAGGAGAAACTTCGCGCCGCCTTGCTGCACCAGGCGGCCGAAGACGTGCTTGTAAAACGTCTGCGTGACCGCCTCACGCTTTTCTTCCGGGTCGGTAATGCCCCGGAGCGCGCGGAGGAACTCTTCCCGCGCGTCGATCAGTTCGACGCGTACACCCAGGCTGGAAAACGTGGAGACGACTTGCTGCGGCTCGTTCTGCCTCATCAGGGCGTTATCGATGAAGTAAGTCTTCAGCCTGTCGCCCAGCGCGCGGTGGCCGAGCATGGTGACGGTGGAGGAATCTACACCACCCGACAGGGCGTTGATGGCGAGCCCGGAGCCAACCTCCGCGCGAATCTTCTCCACCTGCTCGGCAATGAACTGCTGCGAATCCAAACTGCCGGCCGGGATTTCAGTGATTGCCATGTAGACCTCAGAAAAGTGGATTTACTCTGTGGAGTTCGCGTGTTCGGACACGCGAGCCGGGTATCATACCACGCCAGTTCTTTCTGAAAACACGTGCGCCGCGCGGCGCTCTCGTGACCACGGGCAGCGCCACGTTGGCGTTCGGACGTCCCGGTTCTTTAGTGTTCTCAGAAAGCCACAGGGCCGAAGAGCGGACCCTGCGCTACATTCCCTAGAGCGCACGCGTCAATACTTCTCGAAGTTCATCCGGCGTGAGGGCGATGGGGTTAGCCTTCATGCTGCTGGCTTTGGAGGCCTTCTCGATGAGGACTGGCACGTCGGGTTCGCGAATCCCGTAGGAGCTGAGTGGTGGAATGTTCAACTCTCGGCAGATCTCGCGCACCCACCCCACAGCGTCTTCGGCTGCGGCGCTTGGCTTGCCTGTCAGAAGGCGGGCCACATCCTCATAGCGGCGGAGCGCTGCGCTTTCCGGAGCGCGCGCGCGCAGGGCGCGGATGTTGACGTCCATTCCGTGCGGCAGCAATGCGGCGCACACGGCGCCATGCGGGGCAGGGAACATTCCGCCCAGCGGCGCCGCAAAGCCGTGCACCACGCCCAACCCGGCGTTGGCCAGCGCCAAGCCGCCCAGGAGGCTTGCCAGTGACATATCCGTTCTTGCCTCGGCGTCATGCCCGTGGTGGCAGGCCTGACGCAGGGAGCGACTGACGCGCCGCATGCCCTCCACGGAGAAGCCGTCGGTCATAGGATTAGCGCGGAGGCAGACGTAGGGCTCGATTAACTGCGTGAGCGCGTCGAGTCCGGTGTGCGCCGTGATTGCCGGCGGCAAGTCGAACGTCAACTCGGGATCGACCACCGCCAGCCGCGGCAGCATCCAGGGGCTCCGGAGGCTGACTTTGACCCGATGCTCGGGCGACACCAGGACCGCGTTCCGAGTGACTTCGGCGCCCGTGCCCGCGGTCGTCGGAACGGCAATGCAGGGTGCGGAAGCGACACGCAGCGCTCCGCCTTTGCCGATGACCTCCAGGTAATCCATCAGCTCGCCGCCGTTGGTCAGGAGCGCGGCGATGGCTTTCCCGGCGTCGATGGCGCTGCCCCCCCCGAAACCAACCACCACGTCGCACTGCTCCTCGCGCGCAAGCTGCACGCCTTGCTGAACCAGTTCGAGCGTGGGTTCGGCAGTGACGGTGAGATTGGTGCAGGTGATTCCGGCTGCCTCCAGTTGAGTCATCAAGGGCGCCGACTGCTCCGGCGGAACGCCGTTGACAAACAACACTCGCCGGCCCATCTCCTTGGCGGCGGGGGCAACTTCGCGCACCGTGCCCACACCAAAGAGAATCCGCGTTGCCGTCGCAAATTCAAAGCGCATGCATGCCTCCTGCACGTACTCTGTCATGCTGAGCGTGGCGAAGCATCTCAGATCCTTCGCCCGCCACCGCGGGCTCAGGATGACAATTCCTTCGCTTCGCTCGGGATGACAGTTCCTTCGCCTGCCGCGGCGAGCTCAGGGTGACAAGCGCCACTCACCAGCCGTCGTCGGCGGGAAACAAGTTCGAATACTTCACGCTAGTCCGCGGCTACGCCATCATGGGCGTCACGGCATCCCGCCAGATTATATAGTGCGCCGTTTCCTTGTGCTGTGCCGGCGCGTCGCTGGTGCGATAGACCTCGACCAGCACAAAACGGCCCGGATCATCCGCCTGCTGAATCACGTCGAACCGCGCCACACCCGGTTCCTGCACGCTGTGGCGTGCGTTGGTGATAGTGGCTTCCTTGAAGGCTTCGATCAATTCCGGCTTGACTCGTGCGTGCACATGAACGATTAGCATGGCTCTTCCTCTCGAGACCACAGTCGCC
>JALHUF010000459.1 GCA_022866195.1 Terriglobia bacterium | reverse complement strand
GGAGGAGTATAATGGCGCTGCTCGCGCCAGCGCGCCGCGCCCTCGCCACTCGCGATGCACGGAGACAGAAGCCTATGACGGTGCCCTTCTCCGAACAGGAACTTGCTGACTTCATCTTCGATCGTATTATCGTTCATTGTCCGAAGTGCCCAGACGTGGAGTGCATCCGCGCTGCGTGTCTCAAGGTTGCCGACGACCTGCTGGAGCAGGCAGAGATCGTTTACAAAAAGGAACCCGTCTCCGACGGCGGCGCGTAACCATAGCAGCGCGCTTGTCCCGCCATGCCAGTTTGGGCCGTCCAGAGTTTGCGGCGTGACGGTGCCTTCACCTTAAACGGGCCAATTCGCGTACGCGTAGAGGATATCCACGTAAGACTGCTCGGCCCGCACAATCCCGGCAACCTTCTCGTTCCCTTCGATGACGATATACTCATCGTGGCTGTGGGCGCGGTCGCCATGACCCAGCCCGCCGTACACGGCCGGCAGGTTGAGCGGAGGCCGCGTGAATTGCGCTTCCGGGCTCGACCCTGCCTCGCGCGGCCAGATCGCCGGCTCCGTACCGTAACTCTTATAGACACTTAGCACGGCCTGCACGGCCGGCGCCTTGACGGAGGTTTGCGACCACTCGTCCCCACCTCCCAGTGGGATGATTTCGATGTCGCTGAAACCGTGCTTGTCCAGATGTCGCCGGACCACTTCGCGCATGGCAGCGATCTCCTGGTTCGGCACCAGCCGGCAGTCGAGCTTGGCTGCTGCGCGGTCAGGGAGAATGGTCGCCATGCCCGGCCCGGTGTAGCCAGACCAGATTCCATCGATATTGAGCGAGCTGTCGAAGATAAGGTGGCGCACCGCCTCGGCGTCGGGCCAGCCATTCATCCAGACCTTGGCATTCTCCTTTTCCCCCACCAGGAGTTGGTCGGCAGACTTTTGCACCAGAGTCTGGTAGAGCTGGAGCTCCTCCTTGTTGGGCAGGCGAATGGCATCGTAGTAACCCTCCATCAGGACATGGTTGCCGTCCGCGGCGACCATCGAATTGAGCGCCTTGATCAGCCGCCAGGTGGGGCTGTCCAAGATGGCTTTACGACTGCTGTGGATGGGCCGGTGCTGCGGCCCTCGCCCCCACGCCTTCCCCGAGCAGACCAGCTCCAGGGAGCAGATGCCCTTGGAACCCAGAGCCATCTCAATCCCACCCTGGGCGTCCTGCGAAGGTCCCAGCATCAAGAGGGCGTTGCATTTCTTGAGCCGGTCGAGGTAGGGGGCCAGGACCTGGTGAAAGTGGGGGCTGCCCTGCTCCTCTTCGCCGTCGCAGGTGAACATGATGTTGACAGGAAGCTTGCCCTCCACTTCGAGAATCGACTCCAGGGCATTGAACACCATGGCGTCGGCGCCCTTGTCATTGACCGCGCCACGCGCGATGATGACGTCGCCAAACGGCGCCATCTTCACGACGTTGGCCGCGAGGGGCGGGGAGCTCCACTGCTTCTCGTCGAAGGGCTGGATGTCGTACATGATGTAGTAGGCGAGGGTCTTAGGTGCGCCGGCGTCGTACCAGGCCCAGACGCCCGGATGGCCGTCGGTCTTGACCAACTCCACCTCCTTGCAGCCCAGGCGCTTGAAATAGCTCATCAAGAGCTCCGCACACTCCCTGATGCCGAGCCCCCAACTAGAGACGCTTGGCTGCCGCAAATACTCCTGGACGCGCGCGATGTGCCGGGCCTTGTTCTCCGCGATGTGGTCATGGACTTTGCGAATACGCTCCGAGTGCAAGATATCCTCGGCAAATCCAGCCGGCGCGTCGAGAAACGAAAAAAAGCCACCCGCGGCCGTCGCGGCCAATGTCCCGGCCGAGAGCTTCAGGAATTCCTTGCGCGATATGGTCATGAGACCCTCCCGTGGGTCGGGGTAAGCGAGTCGGTTCGCTCCTCGCGTGGCTTTCACCCTGCCAAGCCCACACGGCCAAGGCGGCCTGTCCTAGGAATTTGCTTTCCTTCCCAAGAACGCCGGACCGAGCCAGGCCAGTGCTAGAGCGTCAATCAGGAAGTGAGCCACCATCGACGGATAGAGGCTTCCCAGATGGACCATCGGGTAAGCCAGTAGCCCGCCGAGTAGCACCGCGCGTACCATTCCGTTCCACCCCTGGTAAGCGTGGGCCATTCCGAACGCCACCGAGGACCAGACCCAGGCCCAGGGCGTGATTCGCATCCCCTGCCCAAGCTGCGCCAGGAGATAGCCACGGTACAGAAACTCCTCGCAGAGGGCCGCTGTGGGCGCCAGCGTCAGAACCGCCCAGAGCTTCTCCCGGCGCGTTTCAGGCAGCAGCAAGCGTACCAGTTCATGCTCCTCGGGCCACCAGCCGAGATGTTCCAGTAACAGCACGAGGCCCAGCGCCGCGAGCGCTACACCCGTCAACAGAGCCGCCCAGCGAACGCACGCCAACGCAGCAATCGCACGGAAACCCGTCGCGCGGAACCCTGGCCCGGCTGCCAACACTACCAGCGCACCCAGCGCCGCCAGAATCCATTGCGAAATGATCGCCGAGAGGTACAAATCCAGGCGCGGAATCACACGCAGTTGAGGTTGTCGCGCGGTTAGGAACGAAAGGGCAGGAACTCCGGCCACGAGCAGAAAAACAAAAAGGATTCCCGCCAGCTTTGCCAGCATAGACGCGCCCCTGTAAGAATGGCGCTGCGAATGGTCGCTTACTCTTTCTTTTCGAGGACGGCCCGAATCGTCCGCAATCCTTGGTTCTCAGCCAGGTTCAGTCCTTGCGCGGAGGTCTTGTAGCCGGGCATCTGAAGCTCCAGCTGATGCCGGGTGGGCGTGAGCTTCAAGATAGAGGGCGTATTGCCGTAGTAATTGCCGTCGATGATGATCTCGGCCCCCGAGGGCTCGGAAAAGCATTCCACCGTGACGCGCTCGGGCGCGGCCAGATCCTGCACCGCAGGAGCAGCGGGTGCCGCCGCTTGCGCTGCCGTCGGGATGGGAGCGTCCGTCTTCACCGGTGCCGGCAGGGTCGCGGGCACTGGGGCCCCCCCGGGTGTAGCGCGCGAGTCTCCCTGCGCAACGAGGGCTTCCACTTCCACGTTTTCGTCCAGAAAGGCTATAAACTCCGTCCCCTGCGGGGCCCCCACCCAACCGGCCCTTTGGGTTTCAACTTTGATCTGGTTTTTGCCGGGGTCCGTGGCCTTTTCCCGTACCGCCCGGAGCCGGGCTTGCGCGCGGTTCGGCAGCCTCACGCCCTCGATATTGAACTTGATTTCCTTCCCTTTCTTAACACTCTGCACGGTTCCCCAGGCCGCCGACCCCTCGGGGATGGCGACCAGGCCCCGCACGGTAACCGCCCGCGCCACCGCGAGGTCCACCCGGTCGCCAGGAACCACTTGGACGCTGTTGAGGTCGGCCTTCAGTCGGACCCGCACCAGCGTGCCATCCGGCAGGCGCACCCGCTCTGCCCATAGCAGACCGCCGCAGCAGAGGACACCGAGGGTAAGCGCCCCACCTAACCGCGCCCGGTTCATGTCGTCCTCCCGTCGCCGGACCCTCTGCCGGAGAACCCATCGCGAGCGAACGCCGCCCGGGTGCGCCCCGCTATTCCTTCTCGAGGGTCGCACGCACCGAGGGCTTCGATCCGGGATCCACCACCATGCTGCGGGTCCAAGTCCGGTATCCGGCCAGCCGAATCTGAATCTCGTGGCGACCGGGCGGCACCTGCAACCTCAAGGGCGTGGTTCCACGCGAGGTCCTGTCAATCAAAAGCTCCGCCCCCGGGGGATTGCTCCTGAAATCGACGTAAGCCTCCTCAGGGGGCAAGACCAGTTCGGGTGCTGCCGCCGGCCCCTCGGAGCCCGAAGGTGGCACCGTCCCGCCTGCCTGCCCGCCTCCAGGGGTTCCCGCTGCGGTCGGCGTCTCCGCCCGGTCCGGCACGTTCACCAGCGCATCTGTCTCCGTATAGGCCGCAAAATCCTTCCCCTTCTCGGCGCCAATCATCCTTTCGCGTGACCCGGGAATAGGAACGTTGATCGCAATCTTGTTCTCTGAAGAGTCCGCCTTTCTGGATTTGGTGGGCATCACCCGCAAAGGGATTTCTTGATTGTCAGCCGCGCGCACGGCCACAAACCGAAAGATCACAGCCGCGTCTTTCGCCCTCTTCTTGCCTGCGCCCTTGACGTCAACTACCACGCCGCGGCCCACGGCCCCTTTGGGAATGACGACGCGGTCATTTACCGCCACGTTCTCAGCCACGTCGAACTCCACACGGTCGCCTTTCACGACGTTTTCCGTGGTGATGTCGGCATGGACCTTGAGGCGCACTAGCGTCCCCTCGGGTACCCGAACTTGTGCGGCATGCAGCAGAGATGTTCCCAGGATCAAAACCATGCTTGTGACACTACACGCCAAACAGCGCACCAGCAAGCTGTAGCCCCACTCGGCCCGGCTGCGCGACGGTTGAGACCACCTGCGATGCGGGGACGCGTCCGTGTCAACCTCCTGACCCCAAGGTGCTTTCTGCTAACCCACTGCGAAGTCTGGGGCTCAATGATTCCTCACCTTCCAGGGGTTGGACAGAAGCTGTGGGTACGCGTAGTGTCGCACCCCTGACTGACCCCGTCAAGAACCAACACCCCAGAGCAGGATCAGCGCAGCAGATAAGCGCCCAGGACGGCACGACAAAGGTCGCGGTATGCTTCCACGGGAACGCCGCCCGGCCCCATCAGCCACTGGAGCGAGTACCCGTCCACCAGCGCCCGGATAGTGGCCGCGGCATCTGCGGGGCGGACGCGCCGGAACTGGTGCTGCCTGATTCCCTCTTCGACAATCGCAATATCCCGCTCCCGGCAACTTTCAAAGAACGACGCGAACAGCGAGTGGAACCGTTCGCTGCGCGTGCCCACCGCGACGAAGTCCAACAACACCAAGTAGAGTTTGCGGTTCACTTCCGCACTGTGAAACAGCACTTCCAGCTCCGCGGCCAACCGGCTGCGCGGCGATTCGGCGCTACGCACCACCTCCACCAAGGTGCGGTTCAGTTGCGCAAGCAACCACTGCAGGACTGCGTACAGAAGATTCTCTTTGGTCGGAAAGTAGTACAGGGCGCCGCCCTTGCTTGAGCCGGCCCGCGCGACTACCGAATCTAAAGTTGTTCCCTGGATACCCTTCTCCAGAATCTCAGCGTAGCCCGCCTTGATGAGTGCTCCGCGGCGACGGTCGGCCAGTTCAGGATTTGGGCGACGAGGGCTCATTGTTCTCTCCTTTATTAAAAGGCGTCTGGACGGATTATTAATATTTCTCCTGCTTTGTCAATGACTTTCCGCGATTCCTAGACAGTGGGGACATTTTGCCCCTTTTGAGACGACTGCCACGAGAACATCATCCCCACGTTCGTTGAACCGCCGCGATACCCATGCTAGCATTACGAAACTGGACCGCTATGGTGACACTTCCTACTGCCGGGGCAAATCTCGTCGGCCTGAGTCGCGAGGAGTTGGAGCAGCTTGCAGTGGCATGCGGCCAAGCCCGCTACCGTGGTCGTCAGCTTTTCAGGGGTATCTACGCTCGCCGTGAGCAGGTTTTCAGCAACTTCACCGATCTGAACGGGGAATTCCGCACCTTGCTCGCCCGCGAATGCCGCATCGGATATCCCGAGGTTCAGCGGGAATTTGTGTCGCGGGACGGGGCTGTTCGCTACGTTCTGCGGCTGGAGGATGGCAAGACCATCGAGGCCGTGCATATGCCAGAAAGGGGCCGCTCCACGCTGTGTCTCTCCAGCCAAGTGGGCTGCGCACTCGACTGCAAGTTCTGTTTCACTGCGCTCCTCGGCCTGGCGCGGAACCTTACGGCGGGAGAAATCGCGGGCCAGGTCCTGGCCCTTCTCCAAGCTCAGCGTATCCCGCGGCGGGCTCGACTCAACGTGGTTTTCATGGGGATGGGCGAGCCCCTCCTGAACCTGGCGGCGGCAATGCACGCGGTCAGGATCATGGCCGATGCAGACGGCCTTGCGATCCCGCTGCAGCGCATCACGCTTTCGACGGCTGGGATCGTGCCTCGTATCTACGACCTGGCCAACGAGCCGATGCGGCCCAAGCTGGCCGTTTCCCTCAACGCCTCGACGGAAGAGCAGAGAACGGCGCTGATGCCCCTGAACCGAAAGTACCCTCTATGCGAACTCCTCCAGGCCTGTCGGGCCTATCCGCTGCGGCCGCGAGAGCGGCTGACGTTCGAACATGTCCTCCTCAAGGGTATAAACGATTCCGATGCCGACGCCGAGCGCGTGGGGGCGTTGCTGCACGGCATCCGCGCGAAGGTCAATCTGATTCCCTACAATTCCGGCCAAGAGCTCTCCTACGGCCCTCCACCGCTCGCGCGCGTGCTGGCGTTTCAAGGGGCGCTCACCCGGCAGGGTGTCCCGGCCTTCATCCGAATTTCCCGAGGTCAGGATGTGCGCGCGGCCTGTGGCCAGTTGAGCTTGGCAGGGAGTTAGCGGTTCGGAGACTGGGGAGCTTGGCTGCAAGGTCGTGAAGGCACCCCAAGACAAGGCTTCCAGCCTTTGAATGCCGGGCGCTTCTCGGCGAGGAACTAGCCCCTCGGTTCCTGCCGTATCCCAATAACCCCCATCATGCGGCCCGTGCCCTTTCCTTCCCTGCGGTGGGAAAAGAAGAGGTCGGTCCGGCAGGCCGTACAGAAGTCAGCGACCTGGATGTTGGACGGGCGCAATCCGGCGCTACAAAGCTGGGCTTCGGCAACAGCGACGAGGTCGAGGTGCGGTGCCGGCGCCGGGCGCGTCAGGTGGCCCGGGGGCTGCCCAGAGAGGAAAAGCTGCGGATGCCGCGCAGTGAATGAGGCGGAAGGATTTTCCCGGAGCGCTTCGCGGAAGAACGTCTCGCCTTGCGCGAAGCGGGCGCAAAAAGCGGCGACAACCTCTTCGCCCACTTCATAGCAGCAAGCCCGGATGCCGGGTCCGAGGGCCGCGAGCAGTTGGTGCGGGTCTGAGCCAAACACGGCCCGCATCGTGCCCACGGCCTTTTCCACAACCCGGTGCAGCACGCCGCGCCAGCCCGCATGGATGGCGGCGATGGCGCGGCGGCGAGGGTCGAGCAACAGGACCGGCAGACAGTCCGCAGTCCTCACCGAGAGCAAGACTCCCGGTTGATCCGTCACGAGAGCGTCGCCCACCGGCAGCGGGTGACCCGGAGGTTGGGGCGCGGGAAAGCCCGCGGGGCGGTATTCGAGCTGTCCGGATGCGCCCCGCATGACCAGATAAATGTGCGTCGAATGGCGTTGGCGCAACGCGGCCAGGGAGTAGCCCTCCGTGCCGAGCGCGGCGAAGAAGCGTTGGCGGTTCTCCTCGACGTTAGCCCGCGCGTCGGCGGTGACGAAGCCGAGGGTCAAACCCGCCGCCCGACCCTCGCTCACCCCCCCGCGGCGGGTGCTGAAGGCATGCAGCAACCAAGGGAAGCGAGAGAACGAAGTGCACTCGAGCCACTCCAGTCCCCCGCGCGAGACCATCTTGAAAGTGCGGCGCCCCAAATCGCAAATATAGCACAAAGACGGAGGACCATCGCGCCGCCCGGCGGCGTTGAATTACGACTCCCGATTTGCTATGGTGGTGCTACGCTCCGTTAACGGAACACGCTGGTCTTGGCAGGCGCAGGGGACGATATGCTTTCCATTCGTCTGGTGAAGATGATCGAGAGCCACGCCGAGCAACTCACCGGCGGGGCTGTCCAGGACCTCCAGACCAACTCGCGCACCCCCGCTTACCACAAGCTCTCCCGCGAAGAGCTCCACCACCGGGCCTACGAGGTCTATCGCAACCTGGGCCGCTGGCTGGGCGAGAAGACTGACCATATGATCGAGGCCTTTTACGGCGAATTGGGAGAGATGCGGTGCGCCGAGGGCATCCCGCTGTGTGAGGTCGTTTACGCCCTGCTGTTGACGAAGTACCATTTGCGAGATTACATTCGCTCCTCCGGGGCGGTGGACTCAGCGGTGGACTTGTATCAGGAGCAAGAGCTCCATCGCCTGGTGGGCCATTTCTTTGACCGGGCGATCTACTACACGGTCAGAAGCTACGAATGTGAGGCGGCCTCTCGACGGGCCCCGGCGGCAGCCACGCGCACGCATTGAGCAAGCCCGATGGGCGTGGCGCAATGCCCGCGCCTGCGGTGGCGAGAGAGCGCGGCGATGATTGTCGGAATGGGAGTGGACATCGCGGAGACGGCGCGTATCGCGCAGGCCCTCCGGCGGCACGGAGAACGCTTCAGCAAGCGGCTGTACACAGCGGGCGAAATTGCCTACTGCGAGCGGTTCAAGAATCGGGCAGAGCGTTACGCGGCGCGCTTCGCAGCCAAGGAAGCAGCCTTCAAAGCGCTGGGCACAGGTTGGGGAGACGGGGTGCGGTGGCTGGATGTGGAAGTCACCCACCAGCCGAGCGGCAAGCCGGAGCTGCTGCTCACGGGGCGTGCCCAGGAGATGGCTCGCACATTGGGTGTAACGCGCACGTCGGTTTCGCTTTCGCACTCCGGCCGGTATGTGGTTGCGCAGGTGATTTTTGAGTCCAATGGCTAGGGTATTTCAAAGGCGCCTGGCGTCCTCGACCGCGCTGCCG
>JALHUF010000458.1 GCA_022866195.1 Terriglobia bacterium | reverse complement strand
GCGCGCTTCTCGGGAAAGAACAGAGGAAAGCGCGTGAGGTTAACCTGCCGCGCGTCCACCTCCGTTTCGGCAAAGTCTGTGTTTCCCGTGATGACCGCGGCGAGCTGCGGCGTGATTCTCCAGGTGAAATCCAAGCCTCCGGTCCCTTGCCAGGTACGCGGGCCTGCGGAGAATTTGTCGATCGCCTTGCCGATGAGGTAGGGACTGAACTCCAAGCCGCGGCCCTGCTTCAGATCTTCAAGCCCGGTGAGGGAGCCGGCGCGGCTCAGATCGAGCAGGAAGGAGTCGAGCGTCGGCGACGCCCAACGGAGCATGACTCTCTCCCGCGCGACAAATCTCTCCAAATTCAGCCCCCAGCTTTTCAGACCTTTCTTGAAGTTCAAGGTTCGCGCGGGAATCTCGATCTCCGCCGACCAGGCGTTCTTCGACCGGGCAGTACGCGCATCCCAGATTCCGTCCCAGTCGAGGGACTCGTGTTCGGGGCCAGAAATCAAGCCGTCGATGCGGGCGCCGGCGGCGTTGACTCGAAACAAGTATCCCATACGCTTGTCCCCGTAGGTGTCCAAGACGATACTCACGGTGTCATCCCCGAGCGTGAACCCATCACGGGCCATGGTGTGCACGGCAATTTTGCCGGGCTCCGGGTCGGCGCATTCAAAGCCGAAGTAAAGCGTATCGTCAGCAATCAGGACGCGGACAAAGGTCTTGAAGGGTGTGGGCGCGCCGGGATGCGGAGACTGCTGGACAAGTTCAACAGCCATGCTGGCGTCTCGCCACGCGGGTTCGTCAAGTCGCCCATCCAGCCGGATGTGCTCTTGAGTACGGCGGGCCTCAACTATTTGGGACGCCGCGGCGGTCGAACTGGCGTAGGACATCCCACCCAGCGCGAGCGCCAAGGCGAGGAGGAATGTGAGTCGCAGCGCGAACCTCATACCAGCATCAACGGCAGATTCTGTATGCAACCAAGGCCATGGCCTTCTGCGCGCTGGGCGGCATCCACAAACTTCTTGGACGAGCGCAAGTTTCCAGCGGTTGCGCGCACAGGGCGAAATCCCGAGGCGTAACTGACCGCCCGATTGATGAAGCGCGAAGCAGATCGGTCTTTACGATGCTTCCGTTCCCTGATCCGCGGGTAGGAACAAGCTCGCCGCCCCAAAAACGCCGACGTTCTTTTGTAGCTTCGCCGTGAGGATGGGAATCTTCACCGCGAAGCGGCGATTGATGGTGAACTGGGGGATAGTCTCACGGATCTTGTCGAACAGGGCCTTGCCGATTTGGGCCACGCCGCCGCCAATGACGATGGCTTCCGGGTCCAGCAGCGTGATCATCCCGGCCAGCCAAACACCCAAATAGAAGCCCGTCTCGTGGATGATGGACCTGGCTACCGCGTCGCCCGCGCGCGCGGCTTCTTCAATCATTTTGGGTGTGATCTGGCTGAGGTGGCCGTGGGTCAGGTCGCGCAAAAGGCTCGGCGCGGTGTGTTCCTGCTCGAGCTGGACGCGGGCGCGCCGGACCATGCCGGGCCCTGCCGCCAGCGCCTCAATGCAACCCGGGGTCCCGCAGCCGCAGCGGTAAGGGCTACGAAAATCGATCGAGACGTGCCCGCCTTCGCCCGCCACGCCGTTCTTTCCGTGATAAATCCTCTTGTTGATGATGATTCCGGTGCCGATGCCGGTCGAGACCGTCACATAGAAAATGTCGCGATACCCCACGGCGGCACCAAAGAGCACCTCGGCCAGGCCGGCGGCGTTGGCGTCGTTTTCCACTCGGGTGGGAAGCCCGAAGCGCTTCTCGATCAGGTGGGCGAGGTGAACGTTGCGCCAGCCGGGCAGGTTAGGCGGGTTGATCACCAGGCCCGTCCTGGGATTGAGCGGCCCTGGCGCGCAGATACCGATGCCGACGATATTCTGCTTTCCCCCGGCGTGTTCAATCAAGCACTCGATGGCGTGAACGATCTGGTCGAAGCTGGTCTTGAATCCCTCGGTGGCCCGCGTCGGCACCACGAGCGATCTGGTGAGACGCCCTTTCCGGCTGACCAGCCCGCCGGCGGTTTTGGTTCCCCCGATGTCAATCCCCACAATGAGCTGAGGCATCGTTCGATCCCCCCTGAGAGTCTTCAGGCCGACTTGGCCCCGCCAGCGGCGGGGCGCAAGCGGGCAGACCTGCCGCCCCTGAAGGCCCGCTTTACCTCACTCGTACTTGGCCCGGCCGAGCATCGCCAGACCGAATACATAGGCAAAACACAGCGCCGGGACGGCCATGGCCGCGCGCAGTCCGAAGTGATCGCCTACCAGCCCTACGAGCGGAGGCATGACCGCTCCCCCGACGCACGCCGTGCAGAGCAATCCGGAAATGGCGCCGTGGTTTTCCGCAAAACTATTGATGGTACCGCTGAAGATTAACGTGAAGAGTACGGAGGTGAAGAACCCGCAGGCGGCAAATCCCACTGCCGTCAGGGTCGGCGTCCCCAGGGCCGCCACCAGCAGCGACGCCAGGGCCAAGAAAGAATAGAGGCGCAGGATTCTACGGCTCCCGAAACGGTTGAGGACGGCGCCGCTGACCAGCCGCCCGGTGCCTTGCAATCCCCAGAAAAGCGCCACCACGAGCGCGGGCAGAGTGGGCAGCACCTTGCGGAGCAGGCTGGTGGCCTGCACCTGAGACACCTCCGAGCTCAGCCCGTGCACGCGCTCGAAGAACTTGACGATCCACGAGGCGGTCCCAACCTCCGCGCCCACGTAACAGAAGATGCCGAGGGTATAGGAAAGCACGAGGGGATTCAGTAGCAGGCGGGCATAGTGAGAGAGCGACACCTGGCCTGCGCTCTCCGCAGGGCGCGCTGGAAACCTCGATACCACCAGCAGAATCAGCAGCACCAAAGAGAGGACAGCAAAAAAGACATAGAGCGTCTGCCACGGCTGGCCTGTGCCGGTAAAGAAGGCCAGGATGAAGGGCCCCAAGAACGCGCCAATCCCGCAAAAGCCGATGGTGAGCGTCAGGTTGCGATGGTAATTTTCCGTGCGGTCCAGATGCTGGATCCACGGATTACCGGCGGTCTGCAGGACCGTTACCCCCACGCCCACGGCGAAAATCATCGCCACCATCAAGGGGTAGCTCCGCGCCCCAGCGACTAACAACGAGCCCAGCGCCATGAGGAGCACGCCTAGAAGGACCAGCGGCCGGGCGCCCAGCCGCTCCATCAACAACCCGGTAGGAATCGAACAGACGCCGTAAGCGAGATAAAACGCCAGGGGCAGGATGCCCGCGGTGAACAAGGTCAGTTGGTATTCCCTGATCACTTCGGGGATGACCACGCCAAGAATGTTCGTAATCATCCCGAAGGTGAAATAAGCCAGAAAGAAGACCCACAGAAGGGGCGCGGGGCGGTTAGTCATGATACGTCTTTCGCATTCAGAGTTTAGCGTCAAGCCGAGGAATGCGGCTCCTTGAAGCCGGAAAGTATACCTCACCCTTTGCGATTGGTGACATCTCTTTATCAGGGGCGCGGTAACCCTGTGCCACCGCAATACGCAAGAGAAAGGCGCTGGCTATATCACCGAAGGTGCCAGTAGGTCAGCGCCGGCAGAGATCCCGCGCTTGACGCCCCTATCCCAGTTCTCTAAGATGACGGGAGGCCAAGAGTTGGCCACCCCGGAGGCCCTATGCCGCGAGGTCGCCAGTCACGCGCCGCCCGTCCGAGTCTCCCTCCTCTCGCTGAGGTCGCGATTCCCGACAAACTCTATTTCCGCATCGGAGAGGTCAGCGAGTTGACGCACACCAAGGCTTACGTCCTCCGCTACTGGGAAACTGAGTTCCCCACCTTGAAGCCCACGAAGAGCCGCTCCAGACACCGCCTCTACCGGCGCCAGGATGTTGAGACCGTGCTGGAAATCAAGCGCTTGCTTTACGAGAAGGGCTTCACCATCGAAGGCGCCCGCAAGCAACTGGCGGGGGATTCCAAGGCCACGGAACAGCAGAAACACTTGTTCCGGGCGAATCTGGATGGAATGCAGTTGCGATCCATCAGGCGCGACCTGGAGGCTGTCTTGACAACGCTTTCGCGGAAATGCTAGCGTGAAACTTCAAGTGTCAGGTGTCAGAAAGAGGGCAGCGTTCTCTGACCCCTGACACGTGGAACCTGACACCCGTTCATGCCGGGACGTAGCGCAGCCTGGTAGCGCACTTGCTTGGGGTGCAAGTGGTCGCCGGTTCAAATCCGGCCGTCCCGACCATTAGGACAGTGACAAGTGAAGAGTGATCCGTCAGCTGACGGACTCGTCACTTTTCACTTGTCACTGCTTTTCGTGCCGGGGCGTAGCGTAGCCTGGTAGCGCGTCCCGATTCGGAATCGGGAAGGTCGGCGGAAAGCGTTTGACAAGCTGGAAGTGAACAGATTGCCGGGGCGTAGCGTAGCCTGGT
>JALHUF010000457.1 GCA_022866195.1 Terriglobia bacterium | reverse complement strand
GGATTGGTATCTACCCCCGGACCAGCGCCAGGCGTTTGTGAGTGAGAAAACGGCCTTCCTCGCCGGGCGGAGGATGGTACAAAAATACGGCTGGAAGCTCGGCGACCGGATTCACTTGCGCAGCTCCGGTTACAACCTCAGCCTGGATTTGGTGCTGCGGGGCATCTACTCCTCCAGCGAAGACGAAACCTTGCTGGGGTTTCATTGGGACTATTTGAATGATGCCCAGGGCCACCCGAACAAGCCCGGAGGTTTCTGGGTGCGCGCCCAGTCTGCGGAAGAAGTGCCGAGGCTCATGCAGGAGATCGACGCCCAGTTTCGCAACGCCGAGATGGAAACTCGCACCCAGCCCATGAAGCAATGGGTGCTCGACTTACTGAACATGCTGGGCAACGTGAAGCTGATCCTGGTGAGCATTTCGGCAGCCGTAGTCTTCGCCGTCCTGTTGATTGTGGCGAATACCATGAGCATGTCGATCCGCGAGCGGACCGCCGAACTTGCCGTGCTGCGCGCGCTGGGGTTTCAAACGAGGCAAGTGCTGGGTCTGCTGGCCGCGGAATCTCTGGGGATTGCCCTTCTGGGGGCAATTGCCGGCTGTCTAATGGCCTGGACCGCCCTCAGGCTGACGGCGGGTTATCAGGTGGGCGGCGCCATGCCCATTTTCATCCAGATGGACGCCGCGACGGTGGGCGTGGCTCTGGGGGTAGCCATCGGCATCAGCCTGGGCAGCACCTTCATCTCTGCCTACCGCGCCTCCCGTGTCAATATCGCGCAGGCCCTGCGGTTTGTGGGATGATATCAGGCTAACGGTCTTGAGTCCGCTATGCGAAGGAAAGCTTTGGAAGACTTCTCGGCTTAGGACAGAGCGAGCGCCATGACGCGCAGCCAACTGGTAACCAGGAACCTGCTTCGGAACCGGCGCCGGACGTTTTTGACAGTGGCCAGTGTGTCTGTGTCAATCTTCCTGCTGGTCATTTTTGGGGCGACGATTCGTTACCTCGACGCCCCCCCGGGCGCGGATCGCTGGTACCTGGTTCTGTTTGTCGGGCCGCGTACCTCCCTCATGCAGCCGCTGCCACTGAGTTACCAAGCGCGGATCGCCCGGCTGCCGGGTGTCGCCTCCGTCACGCCGCTCAACTGGTTTGACGCGCACTATGGGGGCGAGCAAATTATGTTGCCGACCATGGCCTGCGACCCGGAAACCATCCTCACGCTCTTTGACTGGAACCTGCCCCAGGAGCAGCGTCAAGCCTTCGTTAGGGAAAAGGTCGCATTCGTTGTGGGGCGGAAGGTGGCGCAGAAATACAGGTGGAAGGTCGGCGACCACGTCACCCTGCACAGCCCCGGCTACAATATCAGCCTGGACTTAGTTCTCCGCGGGATCTACTCCTCCAAGGACGAAGAGTCCAATCTGGCATTTCACTGGGATTATCTGAACGAAGCGCTCGGGCGACCAAACAAGCCGGGAGCGTTCTGGGTCCTGGCCCGGACGCCCGACGACGCCGCGAGGCTGATGAAAGAAATCGATGCCCTCTTCCACAACGAAGATGTGGAAACTCGGACGCAAACGATGAAGCAGTTCATGCTGGATTTCCTGGGCATGCTGGGAAACGTGAAACTCATCCTGTTGAGCATCTCGGCGGCCGTGGTCTTCGCGGTGCTGCTGATTGTGGCCAACACCATGGCCATGTCAATTCGCGAGCGCACCTCGGAACTGGCGGTGCTGCGCGCGCTGGGATTCCGGACGCGGCAGGTGCTGGGATTTCTGACCGCGGAGTCGTTGGCCCTTTCACTCACGGGAACTGCGGCCGGCTGCCTGGGGGCGTGGATTCTTTGCGCCCTAATCCGCGGCTATCGCGTCGGCGGCATGATGCCTATGTACATTCAATTGAGCGCCTCGACCGTAGGACTGGCTCTCGGAGTGGCCGTCGGCATCAGCCTGCTGAGCACGCTGCTGCCGGCCTACCGAGCCTCGCATGG
>JALHUF010000456.1 GCA_022866195.1 Terriglobia bacterium | reverse complement strand
TTTCCCGCGTCCCCGGTGTGCTCAGCTACGAACGCATCCGCGTGCGGCAGAGCGGCAGCCGGCTCTTCGTGGACCTCGGGCTCACGCTCGAGAGCAACATCCCGTTTGAGCACGCCCAGTTGGTGATAAGCGTCGTCGAGTCCCAGATTCACGAGTTGTTTCCCAGCGCCGACGTGGTGGTGCATGCGAGTCCGCGCGAACCCGCCTCCAGCGACCTGGTGGAGAGAATCCGCGCCCTCGCCCACCGCGGAAACTTTCAGGTCCACGACGTGACGGCCTACGAGGTCGAGGGCCTGGTGAATGTCAATCTCGATCTGGAAGTGGACCCCAATCTCACCCTGGATGCCGCCCACAATCAGGCCACGTACCTGGAGGCTGAAATCAAGCGCGAAATTGCCGGCATTAACGAGGTCAGCGTGCACATCGAACCCTTGCCGAAGGGTGTGGAGGCCGGCGGCGAGCACCGGGCAGACCCGCAGATGGAGCGGAAGCTGTCGGCCATCGCTCAGGAAACAGCCGGCGTGCTCGATTGCCCGTCGGTTCAGGCCCACCACGTGGAGGGCAACGTGGTGGTGAGAATGCGCTGCACCGTCGAACCCGGCCTCTCTGTGGGCCGCGTGCACGAGATCACGGACGAGCTGGAAGTGAAGTTCCGCAAGCTCTTCCCCGAAATCACCAAGGTCAGCATTCACGCCGAACCGGAGAGGCGGGGGTAGGGCTGAAGTAGCCCCCGTACGGGTCAGAGCGTGAGGGCGGTGCTGTCCCAGGACGAGCCCCACGGGGAGCGTCTGCCGTGCCGCACGTCACCATCCCTCATCGGGCGTTCGTCAGGAACAGGTCGCCGATTCGTCGTCAGTTCTGATCTGGCGGAGAAATCCTGGTTGACGAGAGAGAAACGGCAAGGAAATGCCAGACCACCCCGGTGGCGCCGGGGTGGTCGGAGAGGCTCGCAAGGGCGGAGGCCGGGACGATAAGCTACGGCTTGGGCTTGTCCGCTGGTTTGGTCGCCGCCGCCGCCGGTTTGGGAGGAGGCGCAGCAGGCTTCGTTGCCGCCGGGGTGGGCGTGGGCGTGCCGGTAGTCGCCCCGGTATCCGCGGGGTTCGCCGCGTTGAACCGCCTGATGATCTCCGGCGTGAGATCGATTTCCGGAGACGCGTAGTAGACGTTAATCTGGGCAGCATCCACCACCAGGATGAAACCGTTCTGCCGCGCGTATTCATTGAGTACGACCATCATTTTCCGGCCGATACGCCGCAGCGCATCCTCCCGGTCCCCTTGGACTTCAGCGTTGAAGTCCTCCGTGGCGCGTTTGAAAACCTTCTGCTTGTCTTCCAGGTCGCGGTTGAGCCGCATGCGCTCCTCATCACTGAGTGTGGCCGCCTGCTTCTGCAACTGCTCATTCAAGGCTTGGATCTCCTGCTGCTGCCGCTGCAAGTCGTCCTGGCGCGGCTGGAACTTCTTCTGTAAATCTGCCAGCGCCTTCTTGCCTTCCTCGGTCGCGAAGATCGCTTCCTGGATGTTGTTGATGATTCCGATCTTCCCCGGAACCGCGGCCTGGCCCAAGGCAAGCGCCGGCGCTCCCAGAAGGCAGAGCAAGAGGCTCATTACGTGGACTCGGTTTCTCATTCAAGCTCCCTCAGAAGATAAAGTCCGTGCAAAAGCCGCCTATTGTACACCAAATCCGGCCGGGTTAAAACGTCCGCGCCACCGTGAATCCCAGGCGGGCCTTACGGTCTTCCAGGCGATAGCCGCGGAACTTTATCACGGCATCTTCATACGTGGCGTGGTTCGGGAAGAGCCATTCGGGAGGCAGATCCTGCGGAGGCACCACCAAATCATTCATGCGCAGGAAGTTG
>JALHUF010000455.1 GCA_022866195.1 Terriglobia bacterium | reverse complement strand
GCCGAAGCGCAGCACCGTCTCCACCGGCAGCCCCTGCCCTGGCACAAGCGCGCTCAGCGGCTTGCCTTCCACCAACTCCATGGCAATGTATGCCTGGCCGCCCGCCTCGCCTACTTCGTGGATGGTGCAAATGTGCGGGTGGTTCAGGGCTGCCGCCGCGCGGGCCTCCCGCAGCAGCCGCGCCCGGGCAATCTCGTCGGTCAAAGTATGAGCGGGGAGGACTTTAAGGGCCACGTCGCGGTCGAGCTGCTCGTCGTGGGCGCGATAGACTTCGCCCATTCCGCCAGCACCAATTTTCTCAAGGATGCGATAGTGGCCGAGCTGTTCGCCTAACACGGCAACCCACCTGCTTGCAGGGAATCTTATGCTGGCCTCATAGGTAAGTCAACGCGGACAGTTGCGAACCACAGTCCTTGACACACACGATGCGGGATTGAGTGAATCAAAACCTCGCCCCCCTTCCCCGACCAGAATGTGCGGAGAGAGCACCCGAAAAAGGGGGCTTCCTTACTGTCCATTCCCGCAAGGCACGAGGGAGACTGACGAGGAAAGGTGAGACTGAATGGGAAAGCCCCAGAAGTGCAGAAGGACCGCGAAAATACTGGCCAAAATCGCTATCGCTTTGATTTGGTAGCGCTACCGGGAATCGAACCCGGGTTTTGAGATTGAGAATCTCACGTCCTAACCCCTAGACGATAGCGCCATCGAGCTTATGTAACTTTTCTAGCATCGGCCGCGCAGAGTTGTCAAGGTGAGAGAAAAGCAGGAGCCAGGAGTCAGGAGCCAGGAGTCAGAGGTCAGCAGTCAGGAGTCGGAAGTCAGGAGTCAGAAGTCGGTTGGCAATCGTTCCAATTCGCGCTGACGGCGTGCGCGCCGCGAGCTAAAACTTGGTGAGGGACGAGAAGCTGAAGTCGCGGACCTTCATGGCGGGCACCACCATGTCGAAGGTCTCCTCGCCTGCCGCGCGTTCCGGCGGGCTCATCATTTCCACTTGGCCGAGCATCTCGATCATGCTCTGGTTGAAGCGCAAGTTCCTCAGGCCGTACTGCACCTTGCCGTCCTCGATCCAGAACGTTCCGTCGCGCGTCATGCCGGTCAGGATTTTCTGGTAGGGATCGACTTCGCGGATGTACCACAGGCGGGTGACCAGGAGGCCTCGTTTGGTGGAACGGACCATCTCCTGAATGCTCGTTCTGCCGCCTTCCATGACGATATTGACAGGCGTTTCCCCAATCTCATTGGGGAGAGGCAATCCGTGCCCGGTGGGTTCCGCGCCCGTCTTGTGCGCGGTCTGTCGCGCGTACACCACGCCCTTCACCACGCCCTGCTCGATCAAGGTCACGCGCTGGCGCGGGACTCCCTCGCCATCAAACGGCGCGCCGCTTTGCCGTGGGTGATAGACATCGTCTCGGACGTTGATGTTCGCGCCGAAAACCTGCTGCCCGACGCGCCCGGTGAGGCAGCTTCGTTTTTCGTGAATTGCCAATCCAGCGAAATCAGAAAAGAGATATCCCAACAAGTCCAGGACCGCCGCCGGCTCCAGGATAACGGTGTATTTTCCCGGCTCAATCTCCCGTGGCGCGCGGCTTTCCAGGGCTTTGCGCGCGGCGCGCTCGGCCAGCGCTTCCGGCTGGAGTTCGCGACAGTTGGGCGACGTCTTCTTCGCCCAGCCGGAGCTCGATTCATCCAGCATGGTGACGGAGAACTCCGAAACGGTCTCCTCGTGAAAGGCGCTGAGGCCGCGGGAATTGAACAGCCCCATGGCGAAGCAGCCGCTGGAGAAAATCCCGGCGGCGGTCAGGCCATCTTTCTCCGCGCGCGCGATGACCCGCCGCACGGTTTCGGCTCGCGCTTGCGGTGTCAATTGTGCGGTCTCCTTGCGGAAGCGGTGGACCGCGCGGAAGGTCTGCGGGCCCGGCATGGGCAGAAGTTCCGGGTCAGGAGGCTGGAGCCGCGCCAGCGCCAGGGCCGCCTCGCAGGAGTGGCGGATGGAAGCCTCGTCGAACTTGTTGGTGCTGGCCCGCGCCATGCGCCGATCCAGCACGACGCGCACAGAGAGCGCGCCGCCTTCCTCGGCCACGTTTTGATGGATGGTGTTGTTGGCGAAGCGCGTCAGCGCATAGGCCGTGGAGCTGATGATGGCTTCCGTCTCATCGGCCGTGGAATACTTCAGGACCTTGGCGAAGATCTCTTCCGCGTGTTGGCGAGATAAAATCATCGGGTGATCGATTCATCGGGCCATCGAGCCATCTTCAGGCAGCTAATCGCCAGCTCAGCCGTTGCCCGGATAGCCCGATGGCTGGATCGCTCGATGGCCAGATGTCTCAATCCTTGTACGCCACTCCCACTTGCACTTTCCGAAAGCGCGCGGGTGAAGCCCCATGCCCGGTGCCCATGGTCTGCGGGGGCTGACCCTTGCCGCAGTTAGGCGTTCCCCACAGCGTCCACGCTTCGGGACCGCAGATCGCGTCACAGGCGTTCCAGAATTCGGTCGTGATGCCGGCGTAAGTGGGATTTTTCAGCATACGCGTGACTTTTCCGTTCTTGATTTCCCAGCCGATTTCGGTGCCGAACTGGAAGTTGTAGCGCCGGTCGTCAATGGACCAGCTCCGGTTGGTTTCCATGTGGATCCCGTCGTCGGTCGAAGCGATAAGCTCCTCGAGGGTTCCCTGCCCGGGCAGCAGACTGACGTTCGTCATACGAATCAGGGGAATGCGGTTCCAGGCCTCGGCGCGCATGGCGCCGCTGGAGCGCGGCTGGCCGATGGCAGCCGCCGTCTCCCGCGAGGTCAGGTAGCCCACAAAAAGGCCATCCTCGATGATGGGCGTGCACTGCGCAGGGACGCCCTCGTCGTCGTAAGCGAAAGTGCCGAGGCCCGGCCCGTGCGCAGGCGTCGCATCGGCCACCACGTTGACGATGGGGGAGGCGTACTGAAGCTGCCCCAGCTTTTCGAGTGTCAGGAAGCTCATCCCGGCATAATTCGCTTCCGAGCCCAGAACGCGGTCGAGTTCGATGGGGTGGCCGATGGATTCGTGAATCTGCAAGCCAAGCTGCCCGCTGCCCAAGATGATGTCTTTCACGCCCGACGGGCACTGCGCCGCGCGATGCAGTGCCACGGCCTCCTCAGCGATGCGCGGCGCCTGGCCCACCAGGTCCAGTTCCTCCACCAGTTCGTAACCCTTGGTCTGGTATTGTCCGCCGAAGGAATTGGGGTAGGACCGCCGTTGAATCTCATTACCCAGAAAGGAAGTGGCCACGAAACCTGCGCCCGTCTGCGTCTTCACCTGGTAGATCTCTGAACCCTGGCTGGAGACGAACAACTGTTCGATGCGCCGGAAGTCCAGGACGGCCTCGGCCAGCGTCACCCCCTCGACGCGGCGCAGTTCCGCGTCCACTTTCAGCAGCAAGTCCAGGCAGGTTGAAACCGGAACGGTGAAGGGATCGAGGCGGCAGGGGGCCAGCCAACGGTCCACCACTTTCGTTTCAGGGGCCAAGGAGACTGCGTGCTTCTGGCAGAGCGCGCTGGCACGCGCAATAGTGACGGCCTGCGCGGCGGTCCGATCCACGCTGGCCCGGCTCAAATCGTCGGTGGCCGCAAACCCCCAGGCGCCTTCGGCAACCACGCGCACCCCGAGGCCCGACGACTCCGATTCTCTGACCTGGGCCGGCTGGCCGTTCTTGGTGGAAAGGTAGCGCTGCCGGATGTCCATCACCCGGACATCAGCGTAGCTCGCGCCTCGCGCCCGCGCTGTCTCGAGCGCCTGCTGGGCAAAATCCTTCATCGTGAGTGTCGATTGAAGATTGAACGATTGTGTGATTGTGCGATTGGGTGATTAACTCATCCCTTTGCGGAATCACCGGAGAATACGATCGCTCAATTGCTCAATCACTCAATCAGGCAATCACTCAATGAAATCAGGTTCCTTCGGACCAGGAAGAAAGATATTCCTCCTGCTCGGGCGTGAGCTTATCGATGCCAATCCCCATCGACTCCAGCTTCAGCCGGGCCACGTCGCGGTCGATTTCGGCAGGGACAGGATAGACCTTGGGCTCGAGCTTCGGCGCATTCTTCACCATGTACTCGACCGAGAGCGCCTGGTTGGCAAAACTCATGTCCATCACGACCGCGGGATGGCCCTCCGCCGCGGCCAGGTTGATGAGGCGCCCCTCGCCCAGCAGGTAAATCTTGCGTCCATCGCGCAGGGTATATTCCTCCACGAACTCGCGCGTCTGCCGCTTGGAGAGCGACATCTTCTCCAGCGCCGGGATATCGATTTCCACGTTGAAGTGGCCGGCGTTGCAGACCACCGCGCCCTCCTTCATCACCTTGAAGTGCTCGCTCGTCAGGACCGCCTTGTTGCCGGTGAGCGTCACGAAGACGTCGCCGACTTTGGCGGCCTCGGCCATGGGCATCACGCGGTAGCCATCCATCACCGCTTCCAGCGCGCGCGTGGGAATCACCTCCGTGACAATGATGTCCGCGCCCAGACCCCGGGCCCGCATCGCCACGCCGCGCCCGCACCAGCCGTAACCGCTCACCACCACGTGCAGGCCGGCAAACAGCAGGGTGGTAGCGCGCATGATGCCGTCCACGGTGGACTGGCCCGTGCCGTAGCGGTTATCAAAAAGGTGCTTCGTGTCGGCGTCGTTCACCGCGACGATGGGAAACTTCAGCACGCCGTCGCTGGCCATGCTGCGCAGGCGGATGACGCCCGTGGTGGTCTCCTCGGTCCCGCCCAGGATTTCCGGAATCAGTTCCTGGCGCTTGGTCAGGACGGTAGTCACCAGGTCGGCGCCGTCATCCATGGTCACCTGGGGATGATGCTCCAGGGCCGAGACGATGTGGGAGTAATATGTGTTGGTGTCCTCACCCTTGATGGCATAGACGGGGATGCCATAATCCTTCACCAGCGAGGCGGCGGCATCGTCCTGCGTGCTCAAGGGATTCGAGGCGCACAGCACCACGTTCGCCCCGCCGTCCCGCAGCGTGATGGCCAGGTTGGCCGTTTCGGTGGTGACGTGGAGGCAAGCCGAAATCCGGATGCCCTCCAGCGGCCGCTCCTTGATGAACCGCTTGCGGATCAGCTTGAGCACCGGCATCCACTGGCTGGCCCACTCGATGCGGAGCTTTCCCTTGGCTGCCAGGCCGAGATCTTTTACGTCGCACGCTACCTTCGCTTTCGTCGCCATCTAGAGGCCTGCCTCCCGCCGCAGAATGGCGGCCTTGTCAGTCCGCTCCCAAGTGAATTCCGGTTCCGGTCGGCCGAAATGCCCGTAAGCCGCCGTCTTCTTATAGATCGGGCGCAGCAAGTCCAGGGTCTGGATGATTCCGCGGGGGGTCAATTGGAAATGCTTCCGGATCATTTCGCCCAGCCGGCCGTTGTCCACCCGGCCGGTGCCAAAGGTATTCACCATCACGGAGACGGGCTCGGCCACACCGATGGCATAGGCAAGTTGGACCTCGATGCGCTCGGCCAGCCCTGCCGCCACAATGTTCTTGGCAATGTAACGGGCCATATAAGAGGCGGAACGGTCCACCTTCGTCGGGTCTTTCCCGGAAAAGCTACCACCGCCGTGGTGGGCCATGCCACCGTAGGTGTCCACCACAATCTTTCGTCCTGTCAGCCCGGAGTCACCTTTCGGTCCACCAATCTCGAACCGCCCCGTGGGATTGATGAAGTACTTCGTGTTCTGGTCGAGCATGTGGGCCGGTATTACTGGTTTGATGACATGCTGCTTCACGCCCTCGTGGATCGTCTGGTTGGAGACGTCCCGCGCGTGCTGGGTAGAGACGACGACCGCGTCCACGCGCGCGGGCTTGAAGCCTTCATATTCGATTGTGACCTGGGTCTTGCCGTCGGGGCGGATGAAATCAAGGATCTTCTTGCGGCGGACCTCCGCGAGCCGCATGCTGAGCTTGTGGGCCATCATGATGGGAAACGGCATCAGCTCGGGGGTTTCGTCACAGGCAAAGCCGAACATCGAGCCCTGGTCACCCGCCCCACCTGTGTCCACGCCCTGGGCAATGTCAGGGCTTTGCGGAGTCAGGTTGGAGACTATCTCGCAATCTTCTGGAGTCAGGCCACTCTCCGGGTCGGTGTAGCCGATTTGGCGCAGGGTGTCGCGGACCAACTTGGGGACGTCAGGCCGAGCGGTGGTCGTAATCTCGCCCACCACGTAAACCGTCTTGTATTTGGCCATGGTCTCGCAGGCCACCCGGCCTCGCGGGTCCTCGGCCAGGACGGCGTCCAGAACGGCGTCGGAGATTTGATCGCAGACTTTGTCGGGATGACCCTCAGTTACCGACTCGGAAGTGAAAAGATACCTTTCGTTTGGCCCGGACACGAGGAGCCTCCCTCAGCATGGATGTCTCTTGATCCGGAAGGTTCTCTGTCGAGAGCTTTCCGCGTAACGCAAACTAGAAACGCTAACACAGGGCCTCAAAAACTGTCAACGATTTCGGGGCGGTACTGCCGGTTGTTGCAGCGAACGGCCCGCCTTGGCAGCCGAAAGGACTCAGGCAGTACGCGAACAGCGCTCCGCGGAGGTAGCGGCTTTTCCTCTCCGGTGTTGCGATTTCAAATCCGGGTTTTCTGCTCAGCCGGCAGGAGAACCCGGCCGATCGGCAGAAGGGCCCAGGGCAAGAACAGCTTGCCGTGGCTACCGACTCTGCGGCAATCAGCCCGGCGGGCACCTCTGGCCGAGGAGCCGGATGAAGGCGCGGGAAAGTCGCCGACGCGCGGCGAGCCTGGTTGCTCTCGTTCAGAATGATTGGTGACACTCTGAGGTAGAGTGTTGCCATGCAGAAGAGGTCTTTGTTATCCCGCTCCAGGTACCTGGAGCGGGCGGCGATTGACATAAGTCAAAAGGCTCGCCAGCCAAGGACGTGTCATGAGACCTCTGGACACAGAGTCCGAGAATGATGGACCTCCCAGATCGAGCAGAGGTGCGGTACGAAGCTGACTCCAGAAAAAATGATTCTTTGAAAAAAGGGCGAACGAACCCGGAATGTCATTGAAAATAAAGGATCGAGGTTCGGCTCAGCAAGAAACGAAGCCGGAATCTTCTTGAAAAGAAACGATTTATCTGCGGGAAAGCCGGAATGTCCTTGATAACAAATGCCTTAGGTCAATTCCTGCAACACCAGAGTCAGGCTGAACTAAGACTATCTGTCAACAGAATCGATTGCAGGACCACAGAGCCGGAATCTATATGAAAATGAATGGCTTAGGTGAATGATTCCGGAATCATATTGAAAACACAGGGGTTATTCTCAGAACCGGTTGCTAACGCCCCCTCTTCCCCGGCCAACCTGCTGACCCCCGCCCTTACTTGGCCACCGCCCGACGGGAAACCAGATAAGCCTTGATGAACGGGTCGAGGTCGCCGTCCAGCACGCGGTCGGCGTCGCCCACTTCGAACTTCGTCCGCAGGTCTTTCACCAACCGGTACGGGTGCAGGACGTAGGAGCGGATCTGGCTGCCGAATCCAATTTCCATCTTCGAGTCTTCGAGCTTCTGCGAGACCTCGCGCCGCTTCAGCAGCTCCAACTCGTAGAGCTTGGAGCGGAGAAACTTCATGGCTATCTCTTTGTTGCGGTGCTGCGAGCGCTCGTTCTGGCACTGGGCCACGGTGCCGCTGGGGAGGTGCGTGATGCGGACTGCGGAATCGGTGGTGTTCACGTGCTGCCCGCCCGCCCCCGTGGAGCGATAAGTCTCGATCCTCAGCTCATCGGGCTTCAGTTCGATGTTGATGGTCTCATCGATCTCCGGGCTGACGAACACCGAAGCAAACGAAGTGTGCCGGCGCGCGGCCGCGTCAAAGGGCGAGATGCGCACCAAGCGATGCACGCCGATCTCCGAGCTGAGCAGGCCGTAGGCGTAATCGCCGGTGACGGTGAAAGTGGCGGACTTCAGCCCCGCCTCCTCGCCCGCCTGGAACTCCATGACCTGAAACTTGAAGCCGTGGCGTTCCGCCCAGCGCTTGTACATGCGCAGCAGCATTTCCGCCCAGTCCTGCGACTCGGTACCGCCGGCGCCCGGGTGAATGGTGACAATGGCGTTCAGCCGGTCGTTCTCGCCGGGCAGGAGCGTCGCCGTCTCCAGGCGTTCTATCTCAGCCCGCAGTGCCTCGAGCTCCACGCGCACTTCGCTCGCCACATTCTCGCCCTCGCGCGCCAGCTCCAGGTAGGCTTCCAGGTCCGCAAGCTGGCGAGCCAAGCGGTCATCCGTGGCAATCTGCTCTTCCAGCCGCTTGCGCGCGGTGAGGATTTTCTGGGAGGCTTCCTGGTTCTGCCAGAAGTCAGGCTGGGCTATCTGCTGCTCGAGGGCCTCGAGTTCACGGCGTCGTTGGGGGGCGTCAAAGAAAGCTCCGCAGTTCGGAGGCGCGATGCTTTAACTCCTCGAATTGTCTTTCCACTTCTTCAATCATGCTTGCTCCTTAAGAACAGTGGCCAGTCGTCAGTGGTCAGTTGTCAGTTGGCCCTATTCCTGATTTTTGATTCTTACCTTTTGCCTTTTGATTTGTCTTTACCCTCTGCCTTCTGCCTACGCGCACGCGATGACCGACGAGCAGTGCCGAAGCCGCGATGCAAAGCCAAGCGAAGACATCGCCGTGCGCCGTATAGAACGTGCGGGCCGCGAGATAGTCGAAGCGCTCGGCGAGCACCGCCGCCTGGTGCCGCGGCAGCCGCGCCCTCACGCGCCCGTAAGGGTCAATGACGGCCGTGATGCCGTCGTTCGTCGCCCGCAGCAAAAAGCGCCGATTCTCGATGGCCCGCAGGCGCGCCATCTCCAAGTGCTGCGCGGCCGCCGAGGAATCCCCGAACCAGGCGTCGTTCGAGATGTTCACCAGCACGCCGGGACCGTCCGCCGCCAGCCGCCGCACGAGCTGCGGGAAAATGGCCTCGTAGCAGATGAATACGCCGATGGCCCCCTGCCGCGTCCGGGCCACATTGTAGCTGTTTCCCGCGACGAAGTTGCCCGCCTCGTGGGTGATCTTCCCCACCAGGCCGGGCAAAGCCCACGCGGGCACATACTCGCCAAACGGCACCAAGTGGATTTTATCATACGCGAGCAGCACGCGCCCGTCGGGATCGAGTACGACCGCGCTGTTCTTCGGTTGCGTGTTCGCCAAGTCCGCGTAGTTCACGCTGCCGACGACGACATACGCGTGGGCTTGGCGCGCCATCCGTTCCACGGCGCCGCGGAAGATGGGGTCGCGCTCGAAATAGAACGGCGCGGGATTCTCCGGCCAGACAAGCAAGGGGGTGGCGTCGGGCTTCCCTTCCCGCTCAACGCTTGCGATACTCCGGGCAACCAAGCCTTCGAGCGGGGCTGGATCTCGCCAGGGCGCCCACTTGACCACGCTCGCTTCGTCCATCGCTATGTCCGGCTGAACCAGATAGACAGAGTTGGCGCCCGGTGGCGAAGGCGGCGGAGTCATGGCCCAGTTCGCGACGACGAGCAGCGCGAGCCAGCTTATCAGCACCACCCACGCCGGCTTCTGCCGCGGCCCGAGCCACACCCAGGCCAGCAGGGCGCTCGTCACTGCCGCCAGGAAGGAAAGCCCATAGACCGCGGTAAACGAGGCCAACTGCCGCAAGCCTGCCGCCTGCACGGCATAGCCCAGCAGATTCCACGGCACACCCGTAATCAAGTAAGTGCGGGCGATCTCCATCGCCACCCACAGGAAGGGGACCAGCAGCAGTGCCGCAGCTCGCGAACTGCGCGCCACCCAGGACAGAACCAGCCCGAAGGCGCCGAAGAAAACCGAGAAGACCACCACGAACAGCACCAGCACTCCCAACGCCAGCCCCGGCCCCATTCCTCCGTACCGCTGCATGACGAGGGCGAACCAGTAACAGCTTCCTGTGAGGAAGACGGCGCCGGTCACATACGCCAGCAGGAAACCACGCCCCCAGCGCGGCTCGCAGAGCAGCGCGACCACGAGCGGCGCGCAGGCCACCCAAACCAGAAGATGCCAACTGAGCAAGGGGAAGCAGGCGAAAAGCAGGAAGCCGCTCAGGGCACTCGCCGCAAAGCGAGCCGTGGGTTTTCCGAGTAGGTTGCTGGGAAAGCTAATCTCGAAGGGTCTCCTTGATGAGTAGTAGCCAGTTGCCAGTTGTCAGTTGCCAGTTGCTGGTTGTCGCCTGCCCGCGTTCATCATTCATCATTCAGCATTCATCATTCCTGCTAATGTCTGATGAACGGTTTGAATCCCTCCTTGGCAATCTTGGCTCGGACTTGTTCCGCCTCCTCGCGCGTGGCGAAAGGGCCCACCTGGACGCGAAAGAGGTTGTCGTTGGCATGGGCAAACTCCGGGGTGACGACGAAGACGGCATAGCCGCGCGCTTTCAGTTCCTTCACCAGCTTCTCGGCATCCTGCTGGTTGCGCGACGCCGCCACCTGGACCGTGAAGGCGCTGCCAACCTCCACGCCCGGCGCGGCCAGCGGCGGCGCCGTGGCCGTCGCGGGAGCCGCAGGCCTAGTGGCAGCCGAGGATGGCGGCTGGGCAGAGGTTGGGGGAGCAGCCGCTGGCGCGGCTTTCTTCGCTTGCCCCGTCTCCTCCGAAGGTATCGGCTGCGCCGGCCCGGCCGCAGCACCGGCCGCCGCCGATTCCTTGGGCACGGGCGGCGCCGTCTCCAGCGGCGGGTTGACCGTTGGCGGAACCACGGGCGGCGGCGTCACCTGTTCGGTAACCGGAGCCGTCCGCGAAGATCTCTCGTTGTAGCCAACCAGAAAACCCAGAGAGAAAAACACCCCGCAGGCCGCCACACCCATCAGGAACATCAGCACCAAATAGCGGGCGGAGAGGCCCTTCTCATCTTTCTTCTCACTAGGATTGGTCATACCTCTCCCTCAGGCTTGGCACGCCAAGGCGTTCCTGCCTTACGTCGTGGGAGGACCCGACGGGAGCGCGTCGCCCCGTTTGCCAAATATCATCGACAGCAGTTCGACCGGCAACGGAAAGACGACGGTGGTGTTCTTCTCCGTGCCGATTTCCGTCAGAGTCTGGAGGTACCGCAGGGTGATGGCCACCGGTTCGCGGCTGATCGTCTTCGCTGCCATCGCCAACTTTTCGGCTGCCTGGTATTCGCCGTCAGCGTGGATAATATTGGCCCGGCGCTCGCGCTCAGCCTCGGCCTGACGGGCAATGGCGCGCCGCATTTCCTCCGGCAAGTCCACCGCCTTCACTTCCACTTTCGTCACCTTGACGCCCCAAGCCGCGGTGTGTTCATCCAGGATGGTCTGCAACCGCAGATTGAGTTTTTCGCGCTGCGACAGCAGGTCATCAAGCTCCACTTCGCCCAGCACCGACCGCAAGGTGGTTTGCGCCAACTGCTCGACGGCGTAGCGATAGCTCTCCAGCTCGACGAAGGCCTGCTGCGCGCCGATCACCCGATAGTAAAGCACCGCAGTTACTTTCAGCGAGACGTTATCTCGGCTGATGACGTCCTGTGGCGGGATTTCCCAGGCCACGATGCGCAGGGAGACCCTCACCATCTTGTCGATGGGCCAAAGGATGAAGATGAGCCCGGGACCCTTGTCCGGCTTCTGGAGCCGTCCCAGGCGGAAAACGACAGCCCGCTCGTACTCCCGCATCACGTTCAAACAAGCCACAATCCAGAAAAAAATGATGACCGCCGCAACTACCGTGCCTGTGCCCATGTTGTGCTCCTTTATGCGTTGTGCGGGGTGAAATTACCCCGCCTCGCGCGCCGACCGTCATCCGGTAAGACGCACTGCACAGTCTTTAACAGTCCGAACACCTGCGCAGCCCCAGTCTAACCGGAATCGGATTTAGTCTCAACTAGAAGCGTCAAGCCGTCGAACCCCCGCACGCGCACCCGCGTACCCTTCAGGATCTTCCCCTGGGCGCGGGCATCCCAGATCTCTCCGCGCACCATGACCTTCCCTTCCGGGTCGAGGTCGGTCCGGGCCACGCCGAGGGCATCAATCATGCCCGCCTCACCGGTCACCGCCTTGCGTCTCTGCGCCACCAGGGCGAACCTCATCAGGATGATGACAACAGCCGCCAGGGGCAGAGTCACACTCAACGCCGTCGCGAGCCGGATGCGCGCCTCGGGCCAGGGCGAATCCACCAGGATGAGCGCGCCGATAACCATGGCCACGACACCGCCAGCCGCCAGCACCCCATGCGAAGTCACATTCGCTTCCAGAATGAACAAGCCGACCGCCAGCAGGATCAACAGCACGCCCAGGATATTAATGGGGAGCAGGTTGAATGCGTATAGGGCCAGGATGAGCGCCACGGCTCCGACCACGCCCGGCGCGATCAGTCCCGGGTGGGTGAATTCAAGGTAGAGGCAGGCCAGACCGAGCGCGCCCAACAAGAAAGCGATGTTCGGGTCGGCGATCCAGGCGAAAAGCCGCTCGCGTCTGCCCATCGGAACCGGGTCAAGGGTCGCGCCGGCCAAGTGCAGGGTCACGGTTGTGTCATTGACCCGCTTGACCGTCTTGCCGTCGAGCTTGGTAAGAATCTCCTCCGGGGTGGCCACGATGGCGTCGATGAGGTTCCCGTCGAGCGCCTCCTTCTCCGTGAACGAGCGGCTCTGGCGGACTCCTTCTTCGGCGAGCTTCGAATTGCGGCCGCGCTTGTCGGCCAGGCTGCGGATGTAGGCCGCCGCGTCGTTCTCAATCTTAGTTTCCATGGTCTTGCCGATCTCGATGCCGCCGATAACGACCGGGTGGGCAGCGCCCGTCGTCGTTCCCGGCGCCATCACAGCCGCATCCCCAGCGAGCAGGATGAAGAATCCCGCCGACGCTGCCCCGCCGCCGCTGGGCGCCACGTAGGTGATGACGGGCACGCGCGAGTCCAGGATGGCCTGGATAATCTCGCGCATGGAGTTGGAAAGCCCTCCCGGCGTGTTCAGCTCCAACAGCACCGCGTCGGCCTGCGTTTCATTAGCCTGACGGATGCCG